>CANQLS010000007.1 GCA_947624765.1 uncultured Clostridia bacterium | reverse complement strand
ATATACATTAGTGAAAGATCATAGAACTAATTTCGAAACAGGAAATGTTCAGGCTGTAATGGATGGCGAAATTAATGATTTTATTGATGCATATTTAAAGCAGAGTATAAAGAATTAATATAACGTAAAAGACACATACTACAATATTATTAGTATGTGCCTTTTACATAGATGACTCTTCCATATAAGCTCCTTCTTTATAATTTTCTAATTTGGTACATCAATAATTTTTCAACCATCTCCGGAATTTTCTCCTAGGTTTACTAAATTAAACACCTCAATATCTGTGGAACATCTTCCATCGCTATTGGATATCAATACCTTATTAGATTATATACATTATAGCATAATTTACATAATTAGTCAATAGATTTTTAAAAAATCCCTACATATCCTTAATTAAAATTTTAAAACTACATAGCGTTATAATTTTCTGTGGCTAATTTTTATTTTAATTAAATTCCATTATCCCATAATTCATTACAAGATAAATCAATGTCATCATTCCAGTAAATTCCATAACCGCCAGTATCAACTTTTACTTGTTCAAAAAGTCCTTGTACTAATTTTAACTGGTTGAAAATCACGAATTTATCAAATAAGATATTAACATCATAAACTTTTGTTGTACCATCTTCAAAAGTTACTAGTATCTTATAATTATCCAAAGGCTCAACTTTTTTTACTTTGTGAAACAAAAAAATCATCTCCTTTAATCTAGCGGTGGCAATTGCTTAAATTCTTGCGTGGCCCACATAGCCATCATTTCTTCTCTATGAATATTTAATATACTATCTATCTATCTATATTTTAAGCTAAAAGTTTATAAAAGTCAAAATAAAAGTATCTTTAGAATTAATTCTTATAAAACTTAAAACTAAATAAATCATTATTACAATAGTATCTACCTAGTTTAATTCAAATATTTGCTTAATCTACTACATAAATTTAGGTTTTTTACATATAATAAATTGTGCAACTTGACATCAGTAGAAATATTTGCTATAATTTATTTAACAAATATTTTCCACGTTAAGTGGTACTTGCATATACAGAAATGTATATGGTTGATTTTGGATGGGGTTAGCCCATCCTATTTTTTATGATTTAATATCTAAAGTCTTTTTAATACGTTGTTCCAATTTAGCCATAAAAGTAGGGGATAGTTCGGCAACCTTATGTATTAATCTGGCTTTATCAATGCAAGTTATTTGTTCTGCTTTGGCTTTAGAAGGTAATTTATTCAATTTACCACTAATGACATCGTTAGCTGTTATTAATTGATGAGTATCATATAATTTAGGTGAACTTGAGATAGGAATTACAACTACTGTACTTGAGACACTATTTTTTAAAGAATCTTGAACAATTATACCTAAATGCATATTACTTAATTCGGAGCCAACATTTTGCCCAAATTCAACAGTATATATTTCGCCTTTGCGTGGCCTAATTGGATGTAGTCCATTCGTTTTTTTGCTATTTAATTGCTTAGAAATGTCTATAAAATCAAATTTTTTAATAAACCAATTAAAATAATTGTCAAAGTCAATTCTATTTATAATTTTTTTAATTTCTGTTATAACAGCATTTAATAACATATTATTTCTCCTATTTTTATTTAATCTACTATAACTTTTTTCTAAAATACTAAATATTCAAATATTTGCTTAATTTTATAGTGCATTTTGAACTTTTTATTTATAAGTATCATTATAAATCGCTATGCCCATATTATATATGAATTTTGAAAAAAATCAACCAAAAGATTAGAAATTAAAGCAGTGCGAGTGTAGCGGCGGCCATTGGCCGCCATAAATAGAAGAATATTTCTTTTTCATAATTTGTTGTAGTGCGCTAAAGAAAAGATTTTGTTGTATCCTTGCTTAAATGGCGTCCAATGGGCGCCGCTACAGCTGCAGCAACATGGATTTTGAAAAATTATTTAACTAATTCTTATTAAACTTAAACCCCTACAGCCATCTGTAACTGTAGGGGTTGTATTTTTGAAAATATTATCTCTTTGAGAATTGTGGAGCTTTTCTTGCTTTCTTTAATCCTGGTTTCTTTCTTTCCTTCATTCTTGGATCTCTTGTTAAGAAACCAGCAGTTTTTAAAGCAGGTTTATTTTCTTCATTTGCTTTTACTAAAGCTCTTGCTAAGCCATGTCTAATAGCTCCAGCTTGACCAGATAGGCCACCACCAGTAACTTTTACAACAACATCATATTTTCCTTCAGTATTAGTTGCAACAAGTGGTTGTCTAATAATTACTTTTAATACATCTGTTGATGTATATTCATCAATATCTAATCCGTTAATTGTGATTTTTCCTTTTCCTGGCATAATTCTAACTCTTGCGATAGAACATTTTCTTCTACCAGTACCATAATTTGTATTTGAATCTTTTTTTACTCCTCTAGGCATCTATTTTACCTCCTTAAAAGTTGTATACTTCTGGTTTTTGAGCTGCATTTTCATGTTCACTACCAGCATATACTCTTAATTTTGTTAACATTTTTCTGCCTAAGCTGTTTTTTGGTAACATTCCTTTAACAGCAAGCATTAACATTTTATCAGAAGCCATATCTTTAGCTTGAATTTCTTTCATATTTCCAATATAACCAGTATGTCTTCTATAAACTTTATCTTCCATTTTCTTTCCTGTTAAAATCATTTTATCTGTATTGATTACAATAACATGATCACCAACGTCTAAATGAGTGGTGTAAGTTGGCTTATGTTTTCCTTTTAACAATTTAGCAACTTCTGATGCAAGTCTACCTAAAACTTTACCATCTGCATCAATAAGATACCATTTTCTTTCGATTTCGCTAGCTTTAACGCTATGTGTAGTATTATTCATGGTAATACTTAAACCTCCATTTCAATATATATTTCTCTGTATTGATATTAAAACCTTCCGGGTTAGCTTTAATATCATGCTTCATTATTCTAATATAATTATGGAAAAAAGTCAACAATTTTGACAAATTTTATTGACAAAACGAAAAAATGGTACTATACTATTAAAAGTTCAAGAAGAAGTCATCCACTTCTCACCATACCATTATGATGCGTATGGTTAGTTAATACATTATTTTATAATATTTGTATTTTGTGGAATGACTTGAGCTTGCTCAAGTTTTTTTTAGTTTGGAGGGGATTTCTATTAAGCAAGAATTGAGAATTAATGAAGAAATCAGTGCAAAAGAAGTAAAACTAATTGGTGAGAATGGCGAACAACTTGGTGTTATGAAATTAGATAATGCATTAAAAATCGCAGAAGAGAAAGAGCTAGATTTAGTAGAAGTTGCACCTGGTGCAGAACCTACTGTTTGCAGATTAATGAATTATGGAAAATATAAATATGAACAAGCCAGAAAAGAAAAAGAAGCCAAGAAGAAACAAAAAGTGGTAGATGTGAAAGAAATTCGTTTGTCATCTACTATTGATACACATGATTTTGAATTTAAGGCTAAAAATGCAAGAAAATTCTTGGAGGATGGCGATAAAGTAAAAGCTACTATTAAGTTTAAAGGCAGAGAGCTAAATAATACTTCATTTGGCGTTAATGTCTTAAATAAATTTGCAGAAGCTTTAGCAGATGTTGGAACCATCGATAAAGAGCCAAAATTAGAAGGAAAAAGTATGATTCTGCTAATTAATCCAAAAAATAGTTAAAAAAGAAGGGAGTTTTTAATATGCCTAAAATGAAAACACACAGAGCAACGGCAAAAAGAGTTAAATTTACAGCTACAGGAAAAATTAAGAGAAACAGAATGAATAAAAGACATTTACTTAATGTTAAAACAAGTAAGAGAAAGGCAAGACTTAGAAAGCCAACAACAGTAGATAAAACAATGGAAACAACTGTTAAGAAAATGTTACCATATGGAAACTAATAGGGTTTAAGAAAGGAGAATGAAAAATGGCAAGAGTAAAGACTGCAAAAATAACAAGAAAAAAACATAAAAAAGTTTTGAAAATGGCAAAAGGCTATTATGGAGCTAAAAGCATTAGATTTAGAATGGCAAAACAAGCCGTTATGAAATCTGGCCAATATGCATATGTTGGTAGAAAATTAAAGAAAAGAGATTTTAGAAAATTATGGATTGCAAGAATTAATGCTGCTGCAAGAGCAAATGGAACAAATTATAGTTCTTTAATAAATGGTTTGAAGAAAGCTGAAGTTAATATTAATAGAAAGATGTTAGCTGAAATGGCAGTAAATGATGAAAAAGCTTTCAGCGAATTAGTTAAAGTTGCAGTAGGTAAATAAGGCTAATAAATAGTAGTTCTATAACCCCCCTTGTCCTCATAAAATGAAATGACGGACAGGGGGTTTTTGTATGAAAAAATGGATTATTTTTATTATTTGTTATATGCTGTTTTGTTTTTTGATACCTAATTGTTTTATTAGAAAAACACCAGAAATTGTAGAGTATGTTGATAAAATCAAACTCCTTTTAACAGAAACAAATGAAATTGTAGAAATGAATTTTGAAGATTATATAAAAGGAGTGTTAATTGGAGAAGTTCCTGCTTCGTACGAAATGGAAGCCTTAAAAGCACAAGCTGTAGTGGCAAGAACTTATACATTATATAAATTAAAAAATGCTCCTAATTCTCATGAAGGAGCAGATATGTGCAATGATATTAATCACTGTCAAGCATATTTATCTAAAGAATATGCTTTTCCAGTTTGGGAAGATGCAGAGGAGCAGGATAAATGGAACAAAATTGAATCTGCAGTAGAAGAAACAAGCGGAGAAATAATAACATATCAAGGAAATATTATAAATGCTTTTTTTCATGCACATAGTGGTGGAAAAACTGAAGATGCTAGGTATATATGGGGGCAAGAGGCAATACCATATTTAAAAAGCGTGGAAGGTAATGAAAGTTATGCTTTTCAGGATAGTAAGACATTTTCAAAAGAGGAATTAAAAAAGATTTTAAAAGAAAAATATCAAAATTATAACGAAGAAATTAATAATATTGCTATTATAGATCATACTATAAGTGAACGTGCTTATCACGTGAAAATAGGTAATTTAACATTACTGGCTACAGATGTTAGAAGTTTATTAGGTTTACGTTCTACGCATTTTGATATTAAAATAGATGGTGATAATATCACTTTTGAAACTATAGGTTATGGGCATGGAGTAGGCATGAGTCAAGAAGGAGCTAATCAAATGGCCTTAAACGGAAGTACCTATCAAGAAATAATTTGTCATTATTACACAGGTGTAGAGTTAGAAAAAACAAAATAGTATTTGTATAAATTTTCTAATATTGGCAATAATATCACTATACTTACGAATAGTGGTATGAAAAGCTCGAAAAATATTAGAAAGGAATGATATAAAAATGAGAAGAAGAGTGCAACGACTAACTTGGTTTCAAAAATACAAAAAATATATTTATATTGGTAGTGGAGCGCTCGCACTAGGAGTGGCCTCGTTTGTTATTACTGTATTAACTTATCAAGAAAAACCATCAAACGAATTGGTAAAAAAAGATCCTGTTATTATTGATGAATATGCTTATCAAAAAGACGAATCTTCTATTCGATTAAATCCAGAGGCAATTCATAAATCTGAAGAAGATGAGCCTAAAGAAGAAAAGAAAGAAGAAGTAAAGCCAGAACCAGTTGTAACGAAGAAAGAGGAGGAAGTTAATACGGTTGAGGTTTCAACTATTCCTATAAAAAAAGAAATTACATTTGATATGCCACTAGATGGAGAAATTATTTTAGAATATGCTAAAGATAAACTAGTATATTCAAATACGTTGGAGGAATGGACTACGCATGATGGCATTGATATTAAAGGGGAAGAGGCAGAACCAATTAAAGCAAGTGCTGACGGAAAAATTAAAGATAAAAAGGTAGATCCACGATATGGCAATACTATTATGATAGAACATGATGATGGTTACAAAACTATTTATGCTAATCTTTCAACGTTAGATTTAGTACAAGTAGGTCAAGAAGTAAAAAAAGGTGAAATTATATCAGGTGTTGGGGCTGGCTATGGATTTGAAGTAGAAGAAGGATCGCATATTCATTTTGAAATTCAAAAAGATGGTGAGGCTATAGACTTTTCTACCGTAAAGAAATAGTTGCATTAAAAAAATCTTAGCAAAGAATAAGTAGTTTTACTATTCATTCTTCACTAAGATTTTTTTAAAATATAAATTTTTTAATTTGATTTTAAAATTCGCAATTTCCAGGTGTTCTAGGGAATGGTATTACATCTCGTATATTTTCTACGCCAGTTAGATAAATTAATAATCTTTCAAATCCCATACCAAAACCTGAATGTACGCAACTTCCATATTTTCTAAGATTTAAATACCAATCTAATTCTGAAGTTTTCATACCTAATTCATGCATACGATTTAGTAATTTATCGTAGTTTTCTTCTCTTTGACTTCCACCCATTAATTCACCAGCACCAGGTACTTCTAAATCAACAGCTGCAACTGTTTTGCCATCTGCATTTTGTTTCATATAAAATGCTTTAATATCCTTTGGCCAATTCGTAATGAAAACTGGTCCATTAAAATATTCTGTAATATATTTTTCATGTTCCTTTGCAATATCTTCACCATACTCTGGTTTAAATTCCCAATCTACTTTTGCATCTTTTAAAATTGTAATAACATCTTCATGTGTAATACGAGTGAATTTGCTTGTTAATAATTTTTGCAATTTTTCGATTAAATTAGGTGCTATAAATTTATTTAAAAATTCCATTTCTTCTGGACATCTCTCTAATACATCTTTAACAATATATTTTAACATATCCTCTTCAATATCCATAAGCTCGTCCAAATCGCAAAATGCAATTTCAGGTTCAATCATCCAAAATTCAGATGCATGTGTTTTAGTGTTAGAGTTTTCGGCACGGAAAGAAGGACCAAAAGTATAAATTTTACCATATGCCATAGCAAAAGCTTCGCCTTCTAATTGACCTGTTACTGTAAGTCCAACATGTTTTCCAAAGAAATCTTTATCATAATCTACTTTTCCACTAGAAGCAACTTTATCTAAATCAAGTGTAGTTACTTGAAACATTTCACCAGCACCTTCACCATCATTAGCAGTGATAAGTGGAGCATGAAAATATACGTATCCTTTCGATTGAAAATAGTTATGAATAGCAATTGCTGCAGCACTTCTAATTCTAAATACGGCACTAAATAAATTTGTCCTTGGCCTTAGATAAGCTTGTTCTCTTAGAAATTCTACTGTATGTCCTTTTTTCTGTAATGGATAATCGTTTGGAGAAAGACATTCAATAGTAACATTTGTAGCCCTTACCTCAAATGGTTGTTTTGCTTCTGGCGTTTTTACTAAAACACCAGTTACATGAATAGATGAACTTATTGTAAGTTTTACTAAATCATTGAAATTCGAAAGTGTAGTATCGTAAACTACTTGTACATTTTTGAAAAATGAACCGTCATTTAATTCAATGAATCCAAATGTTTTAGAATTTCTATTGGTTCTAACCCAACCGGCAAGTGAAATTTCTTTATCTGCAAATGTTTCTGTATCTTTATATAAATCTTTTATTGTAAATTTTTCCATGCCTACACACCTCCTAAAATTAGTATGGGAAAATTATACAACAAAACCTTTTAAAATTCAATGAAAATCGAATGAAGAAAAAAATTTACATACTTATTTGTTGCGTATATTTTAAAAATGAATTGCAATTCACTATTGACAAAATATTAAAACGGGTATACTATATTTAATAGTGAATTAACATTCATTTTTGAAAGGGCGATAAATATGCAAATATTAAAAGAAGATGTTAAACAAAAGATTATAGATATGGGAAAGAAGAGATTTAAAAAATATGGATATGAAAATACTTCTATGAAGGATATTGCAACAGATGCAGGTATTAGTACGGGAAATATTTATCGATATTTTTTAACTAAGAAACATTTGCTAAATGAAATTTTGATGGAGATAGAAGTTGAAATCGAAGATTTTTTTAATCAAATTCCATCTGATTACAAAGAAATCAAGCTGGGGAATTTGTTTGAACTTATTATTTCTTTTACTACTAAGATTGCAAAAGAAAAAAATGATACTTTAAAAATTTTGTTTCAATCTCAGAATGAAAGTCAATTTATTTCATTTAAAGAAAATTTGTTAGAATTGTTTACTAAAAAGATGATTCAAATTTTAAATAGTATTAAGATTGATAATGAAGAATATATTAGTGTGTGTGAAGCGGTTGCACGTGCACAATTTGAAGGTTTTACTTATATTGTAAAAAATAATTTAGATGATATAAACTTGATGAAAAAGAATTTAGAAATTTATCAAAAATTAATGATAGAAGATTTAGGATTAAAAGTAATAGAAACTATTAAAAAAGAAAGGAATTTGTAAATGATAGAAAAGCTTGCAAGATTTATCGTGCAAAAGAGAAATAAGATTGGAGTTATTTTTATAATTTTAATTATTGTTAGCTTAATGCTAATGCAATTTGTAAATATTAATTATGATTTATCAGAATATGTACCAGACACAGAAAAATCTAAGCAGGGCATGAATATTGTGAAAGAAGAGTTTGCAATGCAAGGCTTTGCAAGAGTCATGATTAATAATGTTTCACTTGTAGAAGCAAAAGAGTATAAGGATAAAATTGAAGCAATTGACGGCGTTGACTTAGTTTTATGGCTTGATGATAGCGTTGATATTTATAGACCAGTTGAATTTATTTCTGAAGATTTATTAAAAGATTATTACAAAGACGGTTCTGCTATTTTTGAAATTATGTTTGAAGAGGACGAATATTCATCAAAAACAGATAAGGCAATTGATGAGATTAATAAAATTATTCCAAATGATAGTAATTTAATAGGTTCCGCAATTGATACAAAATCATCAAGAGAAAAAGTGCAAACTGAAATAGGAAAAATCATGATTATATTGATTCCTATAGTTATTGTTATATTGATTTTAACAACTGATTCATATGTTTCACCATTATTATTTTTAACAATAATTGGCACATCTATTTTGCTAAATATGGGAACAAATATTATTTTTAAACATGTATCTTTTCTTACATATAGTATTGTTGCTGCATTGCAATTAGCAGTTTCGATGGATTACTCTGTTTTTGTATTACATCAGTTTGAAGAAGAAGATAAGAGTAATTTAGAAGAGGCAATGGTGAGAACGCTTACAAAATCTTGCACATCTATTTGCTCTAGTGCATTAACAACAGTTGCTGGCTTTGTTGCATTAGTATTTATGGGCTTTACGATTGGTAAAGATATGGGATTAGTGTTCGCAAAAGGAATTGTGTTGAGTTTAATTAGTGTTATATTTTTTATGCCATGTTTAATATTGAAATTTTATCCTATTGTAACTAAATTTAATCATAAACCATTTTTACCTAACTTTGATAAGTTTGCTAAACATACTAGAAAACTTGCTTATTTTATTATAGCTATAGTATTAGTAATTACTATACCATCTTATGTTACGCAAAAGCAAAATGAGTTTCTTTATGGTGCTGCATCATTTGGAGGTGGTGAAGGAACAAAAGTATATGAAGATGAAAAATTAATTGTTGAAAAGTTTGGAAGAAGTAATCCTGTGATTGTTTTAGTACCTGTTGGAGATTACTTGAGTGAAAAGAATATGGCAGAAGAATTAGAAAATTTAGAAGTAGTGAAAAAGGTTCAATCACTTGCAAATATGGTTGCAGAAGGAATTCCAGATTCATTTATTCCAATTGATAGTTATCAGAAATTTAGAACTGAAAATTATTCACGATTTGTTATTTATGTAAAAACATCATCAGAAAGCGAAGTTGCTTTTAATGCTGTTAATGAAATAGAAAATATTGTTCAGAAATATTATGGAGACAATTATGAAATAACAGGAACCATTCCAGTTACAATGGATATAAAAAATGTTGTTAATAAAGATTATAATATAGTAAATTGGATTTCCATATTAATGGTAATGATAATATTATTATTTACTTTTAAGTCATTTATTTTACCAATATTATTAATTATAGTAATTGAAAGTGGAATATTTATTAATATGGCTATTCCTTATTATACTGGTCAATCTATGATGTTTTTAGGATATTTAATTGTAAGTTCCATTCAATTACGGAGCAACAATTGATTATGCTATATTAATGACAAATCATTATTTGGAGGCAAGAAAAAATAATCAAAAACGAGAAGCATCAGATATTGCGGTATCGAAGAGTATACCATCTATTCTTACATCAGGTGGAATTTTGGTATCGGCAGCTTATCTAATTAAATTCGGTTCAACTATGAATGCTGTATCAGAGCTTGGGGGATTAATTGGACGAGGAACATTGTTAAGTATGTTTTTAGTTATTTTCTTTTTACCACATATATTAGTTCTATTTGATAAGGCTATTGAAAAAACCACTTTTAGGAAAAGAAAGGAAGCAAAGTAAAATGAAAAAATGTGTTGTTTTTATATTGATTACTATGATTTTATTTCATAGCATTGCATTAGCAGTGCCAACACAAAAGAAGAACGAAACGGTATATATTAATTTAAGTGATTACGGAGAAGTAAGTGAGATAAATATATACAATAAATGCGAAGTGAATGGAAGTAATACTATTACTGATTACACAAACTTTACTGAGGTAACTAATCTTTCAAACAAAGAAGACTATGAAAAAAATGAAGCGGGTATTACGTGGAATGTTAGTGGGCAGAAGAGCTTTTCATATACAGGAAAGGTTGGGGAGGAATATTATAATTTAATTCCTTGGACATTTAATATTTCGTATGAATTAAATGGTGTGGAAATTCAAAAAGAAGAATTGCTTGGCGCTAGTGGACTTGTTAAAATTAAATTGAAAATTAATGCTAATAAAGAAGCAAATTCATATTATCAAAATAATTATATTCTTGAAATAACTGGTAGTTATGATATGAGTCAATATTTAAGTGTATCATCAGAAGAAGCTATGATTACTGATAATGGAAATTCTAAAACATTAATGTTTATTGTGTTACCAGGTCAGTCTACAAATTTGACAATTGAAATAGGCACAGATGATTTTCAAATGGATGGTATTACAATGGCGATGGTTCCACTAAGTGGAGATTTATTAAACGAAGTTGCAGAAATGGCAGAGGACAAAAGAGAAATGGAAAATGCTATTGATGCAATGAATAGTAGTACAGATGTGGTACTTAATTCGTTATATGGTATGACAAGTGGGTTAACAGGAATTTCAGAGGGGGTAAAAGAAATAAAAAGCGGTGTGAATGAAATTCATGGTTTAAATTCATTACGTAATCAAGATATAGAAAATTTGAAAAAAATATTAAGTGATGTTTTACCAATTATACAAAATGTTCAAGTTGATTTAGATAATATGACTAATACATACAGCATTTTTATGGAATTATCAAATGCTTTAACAGATGAGGCAAAAAATTTAAAAGCAAATATTTCTAATTTAGATGATGATTTAGAAATCCTTGAAGATATGTCGGAGGATTTGCCAAAAGATGTTAATGAATTAAACGATTTAATGAAAACTCTTTCTATGGTTACGAAAGATTTAGATAAACTTTTGGAAGATATGTCGAGTGCAAAAAGTACAGAGCTTGCCGAAATTCAGCAAAGCATGAGTGATATGATAGAAACTCTATCTAAAATCACTGTGCAATCAGAAACATTAATACAATTAACAGGAGGAGTTAATCCTGCATTAACAGAGGCATTAGAGGACATTAGTGAAGAATCACAAAGCGTATGCAAAAGTTTATATGCTTTAGGTAACACATTGTCGAGTTTGTCTAGCAATTTGCCAAATACTAAAAATACTTCTAAAGATTTGCAAGAATTAAGTTCACAGTTAAGAACTATTTCTAAATTATTAGATGCTGAAGATGCAGAGGTGTTTGAAGATACTATAAGTGATACTAGAAAAGTAGTAACTTCTTTGGAAAATATGATAAACATTGCAACAGAATATAGTGATAAATTATCAGAAAATGAAGAAGATGTTTATACTTTAATTAATAATATGAAGCAACTTATCAATGAAATTAATGAAATGGATGTATTAAGTTTAAGTATGATTAATAATCTTCAAACAATGTTAAACGCTTTAAGTTCAAGTATTTATCAAGGTTCTGATAAGACAACAGATGAATTACTAAATGTAAATAATCAATTAATTAACATTGCGAAAGAATCAAATGCTATAAAAAATTCTAAAAATGAAGTGAAAAATATCTTAGATGATAAATGGGACGAAGTAGAAGAAAAAACAACAATATTTAATATTGAGAAAGATGCAAAGGTAGTTTCATTTGGAAATAGTGAAAATGAGAATGTGGAAAGTGTACAATTTATTTTGAAAACGCCAGATATAAAAAAGATTAAAGTTGAAAATGACGATATGGAAAACACAAATGAAACTCTTAACTTTGGACAAAGATTATTATATATTTTAAATCAATTATTTGGTTGGATTTTTAAAATATTTGTTAAATAATTTTCAAAAAATAAAAGAGAATGTAGTGGCGGCCAGTGACCGCCATTTTGATTTCATAGATTGAAGAATTATTTAATATAAAGCGATTATCAAGTAGCTGAAATTATTATGCCTCTAAGATAATACATTTTTGTTTCTAAGCATTGCCACCAAAGCAATGAAATGGTATAATTAAAATATAAGTTTGTATATGGAGGCGTGTGAATGAGGAGAAAAGATTTTAAATCTGGCTCATTAGAATCTGAAGCAGATGATATTGTTTCTTATACTTTAGGGATACCCGAAGGAACTGAATTTTATTATTATGTCAGAGACGTAGTCCTTTTGCGTACAAGGCTAGAAGGATTAAAAAGATATTATGATGTTCCAAAAGAAGAAATAAAACTTCCTGTAAAACGAACTAAGTCAGAAATTCTTGCTGAAAAATTGTATCATTGGCTAGGATTAGATAAAGAGTACGAAAAAAATAGATTAGCTCGAAAAGAGAAAAATGGCTTAACAGTAGGAGAAAATGAGACTATTCGTGAACTTATAAAAAGATTAAACGAAATTATTTCTGATAGACGATGTTATTATCTTACGTGTAAAGGAAAAATGGAATCTAAAGGTCTGCAAGCTAAGAAATTAGTTCCAGATGAATATAGAGAAAAATTGAAAACAAATAATTACATGGAAGAAAGTCTCAGAATTTGTACGGATTTAAATTATTGGATTGATAGTTTAGTAGATGATGTGAAGCGAGTTGATAAGTTATATTTTAAACCTGATTGGAAAATTAATGAAAAAGGTAATGCTATGAAAACTCTTTTAACATTGCTTGAGGAATTAGATAACAAAAATATGTTGCAAATGAGAAAAGCACTTACTAATTGGGAAAAAGAAGTTAAACATCAACAAAAAAATGCGCCTAAAAAAGTGCAAAGAGAAATTCGAAATGAAGAACAGCCAGGACAAAGTAGAGGGAAATATTCTTCTGCGCCTTTATATAGAGAAATGAGAAGCAAAAAAACTGGGAAAAAAGTTACATTAAAAATTTTGAAACAATTGGCAAAAGTTACAAGAAAAATATATTCTAAAAATAAAAGAAGAATAAAGGCATTTATTCTTGCAGCTGCTATTGCTAAATTTGGCACTTATGCTATAAAACATATACCTGAAATAATACCAAATAATCCAACAGAATCTGTTGTCGAAGTAGAACCAAAACTATCAGATTGGATAAATGAAGTATATGATGTTAGACCTGCTGCTATTACTTATTTAAGTAGAGCATTAAAAAATCAAAACGTAAATAAAGATTTAGAGGATAAAGATGCATTAATCATGTTTTTTGACGGATTAGAAGATGCTTATGAAAATGGTAATGGTAAAGAATTTTACGCAACAGTTTTTAATAATGTTGTAGAAAATTATATAAAAACAACCATTGCAAATGGCTGGAACGAAGTACAATACTATAAAACTAAATCGAAAGATGTAAAATGGGAATATTATCTTAGTGATTTTGAAAAAGCGCTTCCAAGTTATGAAATTTCCGTTATTACTTCGCTTGGAAAAGAAGAAAGTATCGCTATAAATAATGTGGGAAGTATCAAGTGGGAAAAAAATAATCCTGTACCAAAAGAGTTCGAAAATTTATTGAAGGATTTTACTGAGTTTAAAAAGAATAGTGATAAAGATAGTATGCAAAATGTTGTGCGTGATATGACAGAAGTGTGCAAGAAAAGATATATAGCAGCAGGTACTTCAATGTCATATTCATTGGTTGAATGGGAAAAAGCTATAAATTTCTCTTCGGTGCGACGTCAATTTGGTTATAATAAAGAATTGCATAGAAAATTCTTGGCCGAACAGGGATTACTTGGTACTTCTTTTACTAGAATACCTAATGAAGAAATTGTTCCAGAAGAACCTGAAGAAGAGTTTGAGATGGAGTGAGAATATTATTTTTGAAATGAATTGTTGCATAATATAATGGTAAAAATTAAAAGAGGATGGGAGAATAAAAAATGAATTTTTGGAGATCGCTAGTGGTAAATGGTTCTAGGATAATTGGCCATTTGATTTATCGTATAAAAATAACTGGATTAGAAAATATTCCTGAAGAAGGACCGGTTTTATTGTGTTCTAATCATATACATGCACTTGACTCGGTAGCATATGTTATACATCTAAAAAGAATGCTTTATGTTATGGCAAAAGAGGAACTTTTTAAAACAAAATTTAAAAGTTGGTTTATGACTAATATGGGGTGTTTTCCAGTAAAACGTGGACCTGCAAGTGAGGAAGCTATTCAGAAGGCAATTCAATATTTAAATGAAGGGAATATGGTAGCAATTTATCCGGAAGGAACTAGAAATGGATTAGCAAAGGGCGTAAAGCCTAAAAAAGGTGCTGCATTAATTGCTATTAAAGCTGGAGGCGTGCCTATTATTCCTATGGGAATTTCGGGAACTTTTAAGCCTTTTACTAAAATTACTATGCATGTTGGTAAGCCAATTGATACAAGTACATATCAAAGAGATCCAATTAATCCTCGAGATTTAATTACGTTAACTAATCATTTGATGGAAGAAATAAAAAAATTAGTTGACAATTAAGGTGTTTTGTAAGATAATATACAATGTTATGGAAAAATAACAAATTAGCAGATAGCATGAAAGGAATGGTTTTAATTATGGCAAAAAATGAAGAACAAAATTTTGCAGAGTTATATGAAAACTCATTGAAAAAATTAGAGGAAGGAACTGTAGTTTCAGGTACAATTGTAGATATTGTAGGTGATGAAATATTTGTAGACTTAGGTTACAAAGCAGATGGAATTGTTCCAAAAGAGGAATTCTCTTATGGTGATGAAGTACCGTCTGAAAAATATAAAGTTGGAGATACAATAGAAGCATATATTTTGAAAATGAATGATGGTAGAGGTAATGTTTTACTTTCTACAAAGAGATTACAAACAAAGCAATTGAGAGAAAAATTTGAAAATGATGTAAAAGAAAATAATCCAGTACAAGCTAAAGTTACAAACGTTGTAAACGGTGGTGTAATTGCTGAAACTGTTGGTATTAAAATATTTGTACCACAAACGCAATTAGCAAAAAAAGTTACAGATTTAACAGAATATAGAGGTAAAAACTTAACTTTAAAAGTTATTGAATATCATCCAGAAAAGAGAAAAATCGTTGGTTCTGAAAGAAAAGTAGTAAGTGAGCAAAGAGAAAAAGCTTCACAAGAAGTTTGGAACAATATTGAAGTTGGTAAAGAGTATCAAGGAACAGTAAAACAATTAAATGATTATGGTGCATTCGTTGATATTGGCGGTGTTGATGGATTACTTCATATTTCAGAGATTTCTTGGGTACCAATAAAACATCCAAATGAAGTATTAAAGGTAGGTCAAACAATACAAGTTCATGTTTTATCATTCGATAAAGAAACTAAGAAAATTTCTTTAGGATATAAAAGACCAGAAGATAATCCTTGGTTAAATGTGAAATATCAAGTAGGCGATATTGTAGAAGCAGAAGTTACTAGTATGAAGCCTTTCGGAGCTTTTGTACAATTAGATAATGGATTAGAAGGATTAGTACATATTTCTAATATCACACATAAAAGAATTTCTAAGCCACAAGATGTATTAGAATTAGGTCAAGTAGTAAGAGCTAAAGTAGTAGAAATTGACTTAGACAAAAAGAGAATTGAACTTTCAATTAGGGAATTAGAAGAAGTTACACCAGAAGAATAGATTTAAAAGACAATTAGATAGATGTTTATTAAAAAATCAATTGCCCGAGGAAGTTACCTCGGGCAAATTAAATGAAATACTGCGTATAAGAAAATGGAAGAAGGGAAAATAAATGGAAATTAGAAATGTTGCGATTATTGCACACGTTGACCATGGTAAGACAACATTGGTTGATGCACTTTTGAAACAATCGGGTACTTTTAGAGCTAATGAACATGTAGAGGAAAGGGTAATGGATTCTAATGATTTGGAGAAAGAAAGAGGCATTACTATTTTAGCTAAAAATACTGCGGTTCACTATGGTGATGTAAAAATTAATATTATTGATACTCCAGGTCATGCTGATTTTGGTGGAGAAGTTGAAAGAGTATTAAAAATGGTAGATGGTGTTATTTTACTTGTTGATGCTTTTGAAGGTGTTATGCCACAAACTAGATTTGTGTTAAGAAAAGCATTAGCACTTAATTTAAAACCGATTGTTGTATTAAATAAAATTGATAGACCAGGTGCTAGACCAGAAGCTGTTGTAGATGAAGTAATAGATTTATTTTTTGATTTAGCAGCAACAGATGAGCAATTAGGTTTTCCTGTTGTTTATGCTTCTGGAAAACAAGGTGTTGCATCTCTAAAATTAGATGAGCCTGGAACTGATATGAAGCCTTTATTTGATACTATTATCAAGTATGTAAATGCACCAAATGTAAAGCCTGACGAACCAATGCAAATGCTAGTTTCTAGTATTGATTATGATAATTATGTTGGAAGAATAGCAATTGGTAGGTTAGAGCGTGGTACTATTGTGCAAGGACAGAATGTCGCTGTTTGTCGTAAAGACGGAACAATTCAAAACTTGAAAATAGGAAAAATTTATACATATGCTGGTTTGAAAAGAATAGAAATTCCAGAGGCAAATGCTGGAGATATTATTGCAGTTGTAGGTATTCCAGATATTAATATAGGAGAAACTATTGCAGATGTAGAGCATCCAGAAGCTATTCCATTTGTAGATATTGATGAACCAACCGTATCTATGACATTTAGTGTA
>CANQLS010000006.1 GCA_947624765.1 uncultured Clostridia bacterium | reverse complement strand
GCTGGTTCTTTGAATTGGGCTGTACAAGAAATGGTTAATCGATATAATCTATTTGCTTCAAAAGGAGTAAGGGATATTAAAGGATATAATGAAGCGTTGAGTCGCGAAGGAGAAGAAGGTATTTTACCACAAATTGTTATCGTAATTGATGAGCTTGCAGATTTGATGATGGTAGCTCCAAATGAAGTTGAGGACGCTATTTGTAGATTAGCACAAATGGCGAGAGCTGCTGGTATGCATTTGATTATTGCTACGCAAAGACCTTCTGTTGATGTTATTACTGGTATTATTAAGGCTAATATTCCATCAAGAATTGCTTTTACAGTATCATCTCAAGTGGATTCAAGAACTATATTGGATATGAGTGGAGCAGAAAAATTATTAGGAAAAGGTGATATGCTATTTTATCCAATTGGTGAATCAAAACCAATACGTGTGCAAGGTTCTTTTGTATCTGATCAAGAGATTGAAACTGTTGTTGAGTATATTAAAGAGCATAATCAACAAAAATATAATGAGGATATTATTGAAAGTTTAGAAAAAGCAGCAACACCACAAGCGGTTAGTGATCAGGAAGATGACTGTGATGAACTTTTAACTGATGCAATTGAACTTGCAGTTAGTATGGGGCAAGCTTCTGCGTCAATGATACAGAGAAAATTTAAAGTAGGTTATGCTAGAGCTGGTAGAATTATTGATCAAATGGAAGAGCGTGGTATTATTTCGGGTTATGATGGTTCTAAGCCACGTCAAACTTTGATTTCAAAGGAAAAATGGGAAGAGATGAAAGAACAGGGTGAAACCGAATACGTAGAAGATGATGAAGAGGAGGAATAAGGGTGAAGATAACATTCTTGGGTGCTACAAAAACAGTAACAGGTTCCAATGTTTTGATAGAAACAAAGGATAAAAAGTTTTTATTAGATTGTGGATTGTATCAAGGTCAACAAAAAGAAATAATGCTTAATACAGATCAATTTATGTTTCAACCTTCAGAGATTGATTTCGTTTTGTTATCGCATGCACATATTGACCATTCTGGTAGAATTCCAAAACTTTACGTTGATGGCTATAGAGGTCCTATATATGCAACGAAAGCTACTTGTGATTTATGCGAAATTATGCTTCCAGATAGTGGTTATATTCAAGAGTCAGAAGTAGAATGGTTGAATAGAAAAAGGAAACGTGAGGGCAAACATGATGTGCCACCACTATATACTTATCAAGATGCAGTTGATTGTTTAACTCTTTTTGAAAGAGTTAATTATGATGAAATTATTCCAATTACACCATATATTAAAGTTCGTTATCGTGATGCAGGACATATGCTTGGTTCTAGTATTATTGAAATATGGGTAACAGAAGATGGAAAAGAACAGAAAATAGTATTTACAGGAGATTTAGGAAATAATGATATTCCGCTTCTTCGTGAACCATCTACTATTGATGATGCAGATGTTTTAATTATGGAATCAACATATGGTAATAGAATTCATAATAATAAAGAAGATAAAGCAGAAGAATTTTTAGAGATTGTTTCTGATACTTTGGAAAGAGGCGGAAATGTTGTAATTCCTTCATTTGCAGTAGGTCGTACACAAGAAATCTTATATGAAATTCAAAAGAGTAAACAAAATGATGATGAAAGATTTCGTAAAAGATTTGAAGAGATTATGCATGCTCCAGTGTTTGTAGATAGTCCTCTTGCAATTTCAGCAACTGAAGTATTTTTGAAAAATTTAGATTGCTTAGATGAAGATGTTCAACAAGATATTCGTGAAGGAAAGAGACCACTTGAGTTTCCAGGACTTAAATTTACACCTTCTGTAGAGGAATCGAAGGCATTAAATGAAAATGCAAATCAATCTATCATTATATCTGCAAGTGGTATGTGTGAAGTTGGTAGAATTAAGCATCATTTAAAACATAATTTATGGAGACCTGAGAGTACTATTTTATTCGTTGGTTATCAAGCAGTTGGTACTTTAGGAAGAAAAATTGTAGATGGTGCTAAGAATGTAAAGATTTTTGGAGAAGAAATTTCTGTAAATGCTAGTATAAAGTATATTGAAGCTTTTTCAGGTCATGCCGATCAAACAGGATTATTACATTTTGTTGATGCTTTTAAAGAAAAACCAAAGCAGATTTATCTTGTTCATGGAGATGAGGAAGCACAGTTGGAGTTAGCTGATAAGATTGTTTCGGAATTTCATATACCAGTTGAGATACCTTCTCGTGGTGATGTTTATGAAGTTGCTGATGTTCGTTATGGTAGAAAAGTTGCTGAATTGAAGTCTGACATTGAACATAAATTTGCTAGACTAGAGTTATTAGAGAGACTAGAAACACTTCGTGATGAACTTTATGACATGGTTGAAATTATTAAATCTGATTTAAAGCAAGAAAATGGCGATAAGAAAATTGAAGACTTAAACAATAAAGTAAAAGAATTAGAAAAACAAATCGTTTCAATTATAGAAGAATAATTTAATAAAACTTTAGTGAATAATTACGGTAATAGAAATAAACTAAAATATACGTAATTATTCACTATTAATTTTTCATTTAATTCACATCTGTTTTCCTGGTATAAATGATGCTACAATTCCGTATATAATTGCACCGATTATAGCAGAAATCCAACTAATAGAGTAACCTGATACGAAAAATTGAGTTGCGTATAAAATTATAACTGCAACAACAAAGCCACTAAAACCTCTTCCAAATGGTCCAATATTAATTCCAAGTACCATGTTTACTAAATAATCTATTACTGTTAAAACAATTGCTGATAAAACGAGTGTCCATAGAGAAGCAATTTCAAATCCAGGTGTTAAAAATGCAGTAACAGCAAGAACAATTGCAGATGTAACAAATCTTGCAATAATTCCTCCTACAGACATAGAATTACTCGAACTTGTTGTATTATTGTTATTAGGCATAATATTTTCCTCCTATTTTTTAAATCATCTTAATCTTTTCTATTCATATTATTAACAATAACTTTTAAAATATACAAAATGTTGTATATTTTTTTTGTGTTGGAAAACAATATGAGAAGGAGTTGAAAAAGATAGGAGATAATTTATGAGTACAATTTTTATTAGAACACTAATTTTATATTTGATTGTTTTAATTGCAATTCGACTAATGGGAAAAAGAGAAGTAGGACAATTGCAACCATTTGAATTAGTAGTTACAATTATGATTGCTGATTTAGCTAGTGTTCCTATGCAAGATATTGGAATTCCATTAATACATGGAATTATCCCAATTTTGGCCTTGTTAGTAGGACAATTGCTATTGTCTGAAGTTAATTTAAAAAGTGGAGTAGCAAGAAAATTAATTTGTGGTAAACCTACGCTTCTCGTTTCGCATGGAAAAATTATAGAAGAAAAATTAAAATGCCAGAAATATACTACAGATGGGCTTTTACAGCAATTGCGTGTATCAGGATATCCAGATATTAAGAAAGTTGAATATGCTATTTTAGAAACAAGTGGCGAAATTAGTGTAATACCAAAGGCTGAAGAAGGTCCAGCTACAAAAAAAGATTTAAATATTTCTGTAGAACCAAGCGGATATCCACGACCAGTGGTTATTGATGGTGCGTATATTGAAAATAATATTAAAGATTTAGGAATTAATAAGGAATGTGTTGATAAAATTATTAAAGACAATCATTTGACATTAAAAGAAACTTTTTTATTAATTAGAGATGAAAATGGAAAGTTTTATATTCAAAGAAAGGATTGATTTTAAAAGTGAAAGAGGTTATCATCATTAGTGTAATTGTTATAGTCATATTTTTGGGAAATTATTGGATTGAGAATTTTTTAGAAAGTACGGAAAACGAATTGATAGATAAATTAGATAACTTACAAATACAAATCGAAAAGGGTGTAATGAATGACTTTGCTTCTGTTGAAGAGATTGATACTATGTGGACAAATTTGAAATGGAAATGGAATTTATTAACTAATCACCAAAAAATTGATGAAATGGAAGTAGAGTGGAAAAGATTTATGAAAAATTATGAACGAAAAGAGGATAGTGAGTCATTAGTTAATATAATCTCATTTCGTACGATGGTAAATGATTTGCATAAAGGTGAAACGCTTGATATAACAAATATTTTATAATTGTTGCCAGAAATGAGGATGATATGCTATAATTATATGTGCAAATGAAAAGGAGTTTATATGAAGAAACTAAAATATATTTTACTAATTATAATTGTACTTTTTGCACTTCAGTTATATATAGATGCCAATTATATTGAAATATCTAGTTTTAAAGTTTTATCGGATAAAGTGCCAGAAAGTTTTGATGGAGTTAAGATTGTACATTTATCCGATTTACATAGTAAAGAGTTTGGAGCTGGAAATAAAAGGCTTTTGAAGAAGATTAATGATATTAAGCCAGATATTATCGTTATGACTGGTGATATGGTAAGTGCATCTGATACAAATTTCGATGTGTTTCTAGATTTGGCACGTAATCTTGGAATGCGTTATGAATGTTATTATATTGTTGGTAATCATGAATTAGATTTATCTAAGCAATATTATGATGAAATTATGGAATCTTTAGAAAAATCTGGTATAACAATATTGGATAATGAAAAAATTGTACTTGAGCGAGAAAGTGATGTTTTAAATTTATATGGTATGTGGTACAATGCGAAATACTATATGCAGTCTGATTTAACGAGCGATGTTATTGAGCAGATTATAGGTAAAGATGATGATGAGAATTTCGATTTGCTTTTGACACATAATCCAAAACATTTTGAAACATATGTTGATTGGGGAGCAGACCTTATTTTGTCAGGACATGTACATGGCGGAATGGTAAGACTTCCGTTTATTGGAGCTGTGTTTTCTCCAGAAAGAACTTTGTTTCCTAAGTATAGTGCGGGAGCTTATGAAAAAGACGGCGGAACAATGATTGTAAGTAGAGGATTAGGAAGAGGTACGACTGGCTTTAGATTATTTAATAGACCGGAAGTATGTGTAATAACATTGGAGAATAGTAAATAGTTAATGAAAGGATGATTTATTAATTGAGGAAAGTAGCATTTTATACATTAGGTTGTAAAGTTAATCATTATGAAACAAATGCGATGATGGATTTATTTAAAAAGGCTGATTATGAAATTGTTGATTTTGAAGATATAGCAGATGTATATGTTGTAAATACATGTACTGTTACTAACATGAGTGATAGAAAATCAAGGCAGATGATGCGTGGAACTAAGGATAGAAATAAAGATAGTATTCTTTGTGTTGTAGGGTGCTATGCACAAATTGCTAAAGATGAGCTTTTTAAAATTCCAGATGTTGACATTATATTAGGAACGAATGATAGAAAGAATATTGTGCAAGTTGTAGAGAACTTTAAAAAAGATGAAAAGTTATGTGATGTTAATGACATAATGAAAGTTAGAAGTTATGAAGAATGGGGCGGAAGTGCATATTCAGAAAAATCTCGTGTTGAGATTAAAGTTCAAGATGGTTGTGATCGTTATTGTAGCTATTGCATAATTCCTTATGCCAGAGGCCCTGTGCGTAGCAGAACGATAGATGATGTTTATAAAGAAATTTTAGAAGTTACTAAAAATAATATTCAAGAAATAGTATTAACAGGAATTCATATTTCTTCATATGGAAAAGATATTTCTAAAGAAATTAGATTAATTGATTTATTAGAAAAGGTTCAAGATATCGAAAGCATAAAGAGAATTCGTCTTGGTTCACTTGAGCCAACTATTATTACACCTGAATTTATTTCACGAATTCAAAAAATTCCTAAGCTTTGTAACCATTTCCATTTATCATTGCAGAGTGGTTCAAATGAAACATTAAAAAGAATGAACAGAAGATATACTACAGAAGACTTTTTTGAGAGAGTAAATCTTTTGCGAAATGCGATACCAGAGGTTGCTTTAACAACAGACATTATTGTTGGTTTTCCGGGTGAGACAGATGAAGAGTTTGAGGAAACATATAAGTTTTTGGACAAAGTTTCTTTTTCAAAAATGCATATTTTTAAATATTCACCAAGAAAAGGAACTCCAGCGGCTACTTATCCAAATCAGATTGATGGTACTATAAAGGAAATGAGGAGTAAACGTTTAATTGCATTGTCTAATCAAAAAGAAGAAGAATTTGCAAGTCAATATATTGGAAAAGAGATAGAAGTATTATTTGAAAATGAGTTTGAGGGACATACAACTAATTATATTAAGTGTATTGCTAATCATAAAATGGAGGCAAATACAATACAAAAAGTAATTCCTACATATTATACAAAAGATGGACTAATAGTAAATGGAGGGAATGAGAATTGAAAAAGCTAGTTTTGTTTTTTATGATAGCAGGAATTGCACTTGGATTATTTTTAGGAGTACGTTCTGCTATGATAAAAGAGCAAGAGGAAGATATACAAACAGAAATACCAGAAACTACATATCAAAATTATTTAAATTTGCCTCTTATAGAAGTAGATACGTTAAATCCTATATTAACTCAAAATAAACAAGTATCAGATATATTAAAGTTAGTGTACGAACCATTGGTTAACTTAAATTATGCAAATGAATTGCAAGGTGCATTAGCTACAGAGTGGATGGAAAAAGATGATTTAAATTGGATAATTTCTTTACGAAAGAATGTTTATTGGCATTCGCAAAAAACATTTTCAGCAGAAGATGTTGTTTTTACAGTTAATAGTATTAAAGAAAATACAAAATCACCATATTATGAAAATGTTCAAAATATTGCATCTATAGCCTCTTTAGATGGATATACTATTTCTATTACGTTGGCAGAAAAGGATTCTTTATTACCATATAAATTAACATTTCCTATTTTACCAAGTTACTATTTTAAAGATAGTATGCAAGATGAAGAAAAAGCGAAAAGAATGATAGGAACAGGTCCATATAAATATGTTAATAGTTCAGATGATGGCATTAGAATTACTTTAGAAGAAAATAATTCTTGGTGGAATGAAAAAGACAAAAAATTAAAAACAATTTATTTATATCAATATCGTACTTATGGAGAAGCGGTTAAGGCTTTTAAATCAAGCGAAATCGATGTGATTACTACTTCTATGTCTTCGTGGGAAAAGAAATTTGGAATTATTGGGTTGAATAGTTATCGTTATGAAAATGAAGAGTTTGAAACTTTAATTCCTAACTGCCAAAATAACATCTTACAAGAAAGTTCGGTTAGAAGAGCAATTTTGTATGCTATTAATCGAGATCATATAATTGAAGAAGTATATCATAACAATGCTACAAAACATGATATTATGATACATGATTATTCTTGGGTTTATGATAAAGAAGAAATAGTACCATATAGTACAGAAACTGCAAAGCAATTGCTTTCAAATGCTTCATGGAAGCAAGAAAGTAATGGCTGGAGTAAAAACATTGACGGTAAAAAAGTAAGTTTGAAATTAAATCTTATGGTTAATAAAGATAATGATGAGAAATGTAATGTTGCTGAAAGAATTAAGCAAGATTTGTCGGAGATAGGTATTGCTGTTACAATTCAAAAAGTAGATGAAAATACTTATTATAAAAATATTGAAAATGGTAATTTCGAATTAGCCTTGGGAACTATCATTTGTACGAATGAATTTGATTTAATAGATGTGCTAGAAAAAAATTATGCCAATTATGATTATTCTCCTATGCAAGAACAGTTAAATAAATTGTATTTGTCTAATATTTCTTTAGAAGATGCATTTCATGAGGTACAAAAGGTTTATAAAGCAGAGGTGCCATATATAGGACTTTATTACAAAACAAATGTATTATTAACTAATAAGGCGGTAAAAGGCAATATAACACCTACTTGGTTTAATGTGTATCAAAATATAGAAACATGGTTCAAATAAATTTTGTACGAAAAATTTTAAAAATTTCTTGACATTTGAGAACGGTTGTTCTATGATAAGGGTGTAGCGAAAAAAGATTAATTAGGAGGTTTTATATGAGCGATAATAGTGAAAAGAAAAAAGCACTAGAAGCAGCATTAGGACAAATCGAAAAGCAATTTGGAAAAGGTTCTGTTATGAAATTAGGAGAGAATGCACATTTAAATATTGAATCCATTCCAACAGGTGCATTAAGTTTAGATATAGCTCTTGGTATTGGTGGAGTACCAAGAGGAAGAATTGTGGAAGTATTTGGACCAGAATCTTCTGGTAAAACAACAGTTGCTTTACATATGATTGCTGAGGCACAAAAAATGGGGGGAGAAGCAGCTTTTATTGATGCAGAACATGCATTAGATCCTATTTATGCTAAAAAGTTAGGTGTAGATATTGATAATTTAATTGTATCTCAACCAGATACAGGAGAGCAAGCTCTAGAAATTGCAGAAGCACTAGTTCGTAGTGGAGCAATTGATATCCTTGTATTAGATTCTGTTGCAGCATTAGTTCCAAAAGCTGAAATTGACGGTGATATGGGAGATGCTCATGTTGGTTTACAAGCTCGTTTAATGTCGCAAGCACTTAGAAAATTAACAGGTGTATTGAACAAATCGAATACAGTTGCTATATTTATTAATCAGCTTCGTGAAAAGGTGGGTGTTATGTATGGAAATCCAGAGGTAACACCTGGTGGAAGAGCATTGAAGTTTTATGCTTCTGTAAGATTAGATGTTAGAAAAACAGAAACTTTAAAGGCGAATAATGAAGTAGTAGGAAATCATGTTAAAGTAAAAGTTGTTAAGAATAAAGTTGCGCCACCATTTAGAGAGGCAGAGTTTGATATTATGTATGGCGAAGGTATATCTAAAGAGGGAAATATTTTAGATATTGGTGTTAACTTAGATATTGTTGAAAAATCAGGTGCATGGTTTAGTTATAATGGTACTAGAATTGGACAGGGAAGAGAAAATGCAAAGCAATATTTAAAAGAGAATCCAGAAGTATGTGCGGAAATCGAAAAGAAAATAAGAGATAATTATGCAACTGCTTTTGACAAAAGCTTAACTGATGAATTGGAAAAAGTAGATGATACAGAAGATGAAGAGTAAAACATTATACTAGGGAGAGATATATGATTGTAGATAATAAATTGATGAAATACGTTTTATTTAAAAAGCGAACCTTTGAAGAGGTTCGCTTAAAATGTAAGCAATTAAATTATACAGATGAATATTCAGAGGAAATTTTAGACTATTTAGAAGAAGCTGGATATATTAATGATGATATATATGTGCAAAAGTATATACAAAATGTTATTAAGTTAAAAAAGAGTTCTGCATGGGAAATAAAAATGGATTTACTTCGTAGAGGAATAAATGAAGATATAATAGAAAAATATATAACAGATGAAGTATATGAACATGAAAAATCGTCTGCTGTTGAATTAGCTGAAAAGAAATATCGTGCTGATAGAGAAATAGCTAAAGTAAAAAAATATTTAATGAATAAAGGATATTCACATAACAGTATTTTGAATGCAATTGACAAGTTGGAAAAAATAGATGATAATAATGTAGAGGAATAAAAATTTTATTAAGGAGGAACTTTTATGGATGATTTGTTACAAAGAGTAATGGAAAGTGTAAAATATATTAAAGGTATAATTAAAGAAACTCCAAAAATAGCAGTTATATTAGGTTCTGGCTTAGGAAGTTTTGCCTCTGAAATTAGAGATGCAATAGAAATTCCTTATGAATCAATCCCAAATTTTAAAACCTCTAGTGTTGAAGGGCATGATAATAAATTAATTTATGGTACTATCTATGGAAAACCAATTCTTGCAATGAAAGGAAGATATCATTATTATGAAGGATATACAATGCAAGAGATTACTTTTCCAATAAAAGTATTTGCATTATTAGGTGTTTCAAAATTAATTGTTTCAAATGCTGCTGGTGGCATTAATAAAAAATATAAAGTAGGAGATATTATGCTAATTTCAGACCATATAAAACTTTGTGGTGATTCTCCATTAATTGGTCCAAACATAGAAGAATTTGGCACAAGATTTCCAGATATGAAAGATGCTTATCCAAGAGGATTTAGAAGCTTAGCAAAAGAAGTTGCTCAAAAGTTAAAGCTTGAAGTGCAAGAAGGCGTGTATGCTTATATGACTGGCCCACAGTATGAAACACCAGCAGAAATAAAAATGCTTTCTGTATTAGGAGCTGATGCAGTTGGTATGTCAACAGTTCCAGAAGTTATTAGTGCTGTACATTTGGGTATTGATGTTTTGGGCATTTCTTGTATTACTGATGAAACGTTATCAGATAAGAAAATATCTCATGATGAAGTTATGCAAGCAGTAGCAAGTGTTGAAAAGAATTTTACTAGATTTGTCGTAGAGATTATTAACAATATATAAAGTGAGGAAATAGTTTTATGGAGCAATATACAATCAAAGTAGAAAATTTTGAGGGGCCATTAGATTTACTTTGTCAATTAATAGATAAAAATAAAATGGATATTTTTGATATCAAAATTGTAGAAATTACAGATCAATATTTAGATTATTTAAAAAAGATGAAAGAAATGAATTTAGATGTTACTAGTGAATTTATTGTGATGGCAGCAAAGTTAATTTACTTAAAGTCTAAATCTTTATTGCCATCTCTTTCTGAAGAAGATGACGAAGAAGAAGAAATTGATTTAGTAAAAATGTTGGTTGAATATAAACGATATAAAGAATATACATCTACTTTGAAAGAACGTATGGAGAACTATGGTAAGCGTTATTATAAATTGCCTGATAAAATTGAGCTTCCTAAAGGAAAGCTTGAGAAAGAATATGATTCGACATTGATTCCGGAAATTTATAGAGGAATTTTGACTAGAGAAAATGAAAAGAAAAATTTACAAGCTGAAAATATAAATCGTTTAGCAGTTAGCGAAAAAGTAACTATTCGTAGTAAGATTAAAGAGATTTTACGTGAATTATGGAAAAAGCCATCATTTATATTTAATAAGATTTTTAATCTTAAGAAGCAAACGAAAGTTGAAGTAGTAACAGCTTTTCTTAGCCTACTTGAGTTATCTAAAATGAATCGTATTCAAGTTTCACAAGATAAGTTATTTGGAGATATTAATGTAGTAAAGATGAAAAGAGTTAGATAGAAGAATACTGTAAAATATGTATAATCATAGTAAATATTTGCCAAAATATTACTATGATTATTTTATTATTATTGTTTATTTTAATAGCTTTTTTTCTTCATTCAAAAATAAAACTGGAAATATTTTTCTCGTCGGTTGGACTAGATTATCATTTTAATGTTTCTATTATTTATTTTAAACGAGTGAAAACTTTTTATAAGAAAGAAATTCAAGTTTTTTTGGAAGAGAATAAGAACAAGAAGATGAAATTAAGTTTAAAAGAAGTAAAAGAAATTTTAGAATATTTATCTTTTGAAACTGTAACAGTTGATGTGCAGAGTGGACTTATTGAAGTATTGCCAACAATTTTTTCGGTTCCAATTATAGCGACATTTTTATCGGTAATTTATAGTATTTTAAATGTGCAAAATCCTAGTTTTAGTGTAAAACCAGTTTATAACCAATTGCATTTTTCTAGTAAAATTCATGTGCTTTTTTCAATTAAAATTTTTAATCTTATATATCTTATTTTTAAGATTTTATTGGGACGAATTCAAAAAAATAAAAGCCAAAAAGTCCTTGACAGGAATTAAAAAATTTCGTATAATAAAGATAGCTGAAAAGCGATATGTATTTCATAGCATATATCAAAAAAAGACTAGGTGTGGAGTACCTAGTCTTTTCTTTTTCTAATACGTAGCATTTTCTAGTAAAAAAATTATGAATATTGCTATGATTAGAATTCTCAATATGTATTTCATAATACATATATCCCTCCTTTCTCTAAAGATTTCCTTTGAAAAAGGATAAGGTAATTATAGAACATAAGTTTGTGTTAGTCAAGGCTTTGAATCAAAATGAAAATTTTTCTAATTCATTTTTTTTGACGTATAGTATTTTTAAAATCGCACATATTAATAAAAAGCGATTTACGAAAGGAGAAAGAAAAATGAATGAACATCCTATTGAAGCTTTAATGAATACGGCTATGAGTAATTTAAAAGATATGATTGATGTTGATACAGTTGTGGGTGATGCGATTGACTGTGGAAATGGTACAACGATTATTCCTGTATCAAAAGTGTCATTTGGCTTTGCAGCAGGTGGTAGTGAATTTAAAGGTGAAACTGTAGATCAATATTCTAAAGAAGGCTCAGATGAAGATATTACGTATCGACTTCCGTTTGGTGGAGGTAGTGGAGCAGGAGTTAGTATTTCACCAATTGGTTTTTTAGTAGTTTCTAATGATTGTGTTAAAATGTTGCCAGTTGACCATTGCTCTGCAATTGATAAACTGTTAGATTATGTTCCAGATGTTTTAGATAAAATATCAGAATTATGGAATTCAGAAAAAGTTTATGAATATGAGTTTTATGAAGAGCCAGATGATGAAGATAAAAATGAAGATACGAAAACTGACTCGGTAGAATAAATATTATTAAAAGGGGCAAAATCGCTTGCCCCTTCTTTTTTAATGCTTTTCATTGAAAAAATTTTCCTTTTATGTTATGATAAAAAATATCATTTGAGAAAAGAGGGATAATATGGAAAGCCAAGTTTTGAAAATTACAGATTTAAAGGATATGCTTGCAAAAACGGGAGAATTATATGCTAATAAAAAGGCTTATAAAGTTAGAAATGGTGAGGGTTACATTACATATACGCATAAAGAAGTAAGAGATATGATAAATGCTTTAGGCACATCATTAATTAATATGGGATTAAAGGGCAAAAGAATTGCTGTATTGGGCAATACAAGATATGAATGGGAAGTTGCTTATTTATCTGTAGTTTGTGGTACAGGAATTGTTGTGCCATTAGATAAATCTTTAACAGAAACTGAACTTGCAAATTTAATAGAAAAATCAGGTGTAGAAGCTATTTTTTGCACTGAAAAATATGTTGAGTCGTTGGAAAATTTTAAACATAATGGTGTTGGAAAACTAAAACATATTATTAGTATGGATTTAACAGAACATGCTCATGGTATTTTTTCTCAAAAAGAATTAATTGAAGACGGAAAAGAATTATTAAAAAATGGTGATACAAGATTTTTAAATGCTGTAATTAATCCTGAAGAAATGAGTATTATGTTATTTACTTCTGGAACTACGTCAGATCCAAAAGTAGTGGCATTATCTCATAGAAATATTTGTTCTAATTTAATGGATTTAGCTACAGTATTAGATGTAAATTCTGATGATATATTTTTGTCAGTTTTACCAATTCATCATGTATTTGAATGTACAGTTGGCTTTTTATTTTCGTTATATCGTGGCGCAATGACAGTATTTTCTGACGGATTACGTTTTATTATGAATAACTTGAAAGAATATAAAGTAACAATTATGGCTTGTGTTCCAGCTATTTTTGAAGAGATTTTAAAACTAATGAAAGCCAACTTAGAAAAGAATGGTAAACTTGATGAAGTTTTAAATAAAGAAGTACAATATAAAGATTTACCAGTTCAAGAAAAGAAACAGTATTTTGAAGAAGTACATGAAATGCTTGGAGGAAACATTAAATTATTTATTAGCGGTGCTGCGGCATTGGAAAAGTCAGTAGAAAATGAATATCGTTTATTAGGTTTTAATTTAGTACAGGGATATGGATTAACTGAAACGTCTCCTGTTGTTGCGGTTGGAACAAATGAACATTATCGTTTGGGTTCTATTGGAATAGCCCTTCCTAGTGTGGAAGCAAAAGTTGTAGATGAAAACGAGGAAGGAATTGGAGAATTAGTTGTTAAAGCACCAAATGTTATGCTTGGTTATTATAATAATCCAGAAGCAACATCGGAAGTTATGCAAGATGGCTGGTTTTATACAGGTGATTTAGCTAGAATTGACGAAGATGGATATATATTTATTTGTGGAAGAAAAAAGAGTGTTATTGTTTTGAAGAACGGAAAAAATATATTCCCGGAAGAGATTGAAAATTTAGTAAATCGTATTGAAGGTGTAAAAGAATCTTTTATTTTTGGTAGACAAATGACTGCTGATAAAGATGATATTAAGATTAATGTAAAAGTAGTAATTGATAAAGAACGTGTTAAAGATGTATATAAGGTAGAGACTGATGAAGAAATTTATCGTGCTATTCATAATAAGATAAAGGAAATTAATAAAATCATGCCACAGTATAAAGCAATTCGTGGTATGTTAATAACTGAAACTCCATTATTAAAAACAACTACAAATAAATTAAAAAGGCAAGAGAATTTAAAGATAATAGAGAAAGAAAACTTGAAAATATAAATATATTATGATAGTATTTTTTCTAGTAATTTGACAGAGGGAAGGTCATAATGAAAAAAAATATTTTGAAAACTTTTAGCTTAGTTTTTATAATAACAGTAATTTCAAAAGTTTTGGGATTACTTCGTGATATTGTATTTGCTAATTTTTATGGAACTGGATATGTGGCTACTGCATTTTTTACATCTATTCGTATTCCTACACAATTAGTTGATATTATATTAAGTTCAGCTATTGTTTCGACTTTTGTACCTATTTTTAATGAAATTATGCAAAAAGAAGGGAAGAAGAAAGCAAATTTATTTGCTAATCATTTTGTAAATATTGTTGCTTTAATTTCTACTGTAATTTCTATTTTAGGTATTTTATTTGCACCTCAAATTGTAAAAGTATTGGCTGGTGGATTTGATGAGCAAACGTATGCACTTACTGTAGAGCTTATTCGAATTACATTTCCTATGATTATTTTTACTGCTATTGCTTATTCATTTGTTGGTTTGCTACAATCATATGGTCAGTTTAATATTCCTGCAATGATTAGTGCAATTTCAAATTTAGCAATTATTTTGTTTTTATTATTATTTAGAGAAAAATTTGGCATTCATGGTGTAGCTTTTTGTATGCTATTTGCATGGCTTCTGCAAGTTGTTATTCAAATTCCATATGCAAAAAAATTTGGCTATCCATTTCGTATGTCGATTTCTTTTCGAGATGAAAATATAAAAAGAGTATTTTTATTAGCTATTCCTATTTTTATTAGCACAGCAGTGTTACCAATTAATAGCTTAGTTTCTACTAGATTGGCATCTGGAATGGGAGATAATGCAGTTGCTGCAATGGAGTATGCAAATAAGTTATATATTGTAATTTCTGGCGTATTTACATATGCAATTGGAAATATCATTTTCCCTGAAATGTCGCGAGCAAGTGCAGATGATGATAAAGAGGGTTATCGAGATATTATTCAAAAAGCTATACGCATGATGGTATATTTATTAATTCCACTTTCTATTGGAATTATGATTTTTGGAAAAGATATTATTAGTGTTGTATATGAACGTGGTGAATTCGACGCAAGTTCTACTGCGATTACCGCTTCTATTTTATTATTTTTTAGTGTTGGTATTACCGCTTCTGGAATTGTCGAAGTTATGAATAAATCTTTCTATGCAAAGCAAGATACAAAAACACCTTTATTTGCTGGTGTCATTATGGTGGTACTTAATGTTATTTTGTGCTTGATTTTAGCACGTACAATGAAAGTACAAGGTTTAGCATTGGCTACTTCTTTAACTGCAATTGCAAATGCTATTGTATTAATTTTAATGGCGAATTCGAAAGAGAAAATTTTTCAAAAAAGTTCTTTGATTGTATTTGCTAAAATGTTTTTGTGTGCTTTGATAATGGGTGTAGTAGTTTATTTTACAAATTATTATTTGATACTTATAGGACTTGGTAAAATTATTCGTATGATTGTTGGAGCTGCAATTGGTGTAGTGTTATATTATTTACTTACATATATGCTTAAAGTAGATGAGATTAAAATATTAGGTAGGAGGAAATCATGTTAGAAATATGGAGAGAAAGTAAATTATATCAAGTCGTTATAGCTATAAATCGTTGGTTTGGAAATCTTTTTTCTAACAGTGCATTAGTACGATTTTTCATGCATGAAAAAGATGATGATAATATACAAAAAAATTCTATATTTGCAAAATTGGTAAATGCAGTTATAAAGTTTTTTAGAAAAATATTTCATGCTTTAAAACTAGATAAATTACTAGAGGGAACTATTTTTGCGAAGCCTACAATTTGGATTACATTTGTACTTATGTTAGTACCATTCTTACCGACTATGTTAGTGCTAGCAATGGTTATTGCTTGTATGCTTTCGCTATTTTTAAAAGCTATTTTAGAGGAAGATTTTGAACTTAAATATTTTAAAACTAATATTTGGGTTTTAGCTTTTGCTTTTGTGGTGGGCTTTTGTGCATTAACTTCTGTTTCACGTGAGGAAAGTATTAAGATAGGATTGTTAACAATTGCTTTTATCTTATTTTATTTTGTTTGGATCAATACAGTAACAACAAAAAAGCAAATGAAATTTTATTTATCCATTTTTGTATTATCTGGAACAGTGGCAGCTCTTTACGGATTGTATCAATATTTCTTTGGTGATATTTATTCGCAAGAATGGTTAGATGGAAATATGTTTGAAGAAATAAAGATGAGGGTATATTCAACGTTTGCTAATCCTAATGTTTTTGGAGAATATCTTTTGTTAGTTATTCCTTTTTCACTTGTTTTGATGATGGAGTCAAAAGGCTGGTTTAAAAAATTATTTTGGTTAGGAAATTTTGGCGTATTAATGTTAGCATTAATACTCACATTTTCAAGAGGTTGCTGGCTAGGAATTATTTTTTCATTATTTGTTTTTGCTATATTAATTGATAAAAGATTAATTTGGCTTGGCGTTTTAGCACTACTTGTAGCACCATTTATACTTCCAGAATCTATATTAACAAGATTTGCAAGTATAGGTAATTTATCTGATTCTTCAACATCTTATCGTGTATATATTTGGATTGGAACACTTGCTATGTTGAAAGATTATTATTTAACTGGTATTGGACTTGGTACAAGTAGTTTTAATTTGGTATATCCGCTATATGCTTATAACGATATTGTAGCACCACATTCACATAGTTTGTATTTACAATTATTTGTAGAATATGGGATTATTGGCTTCTTAGTATTTATAGGTTTGATTTATCACTTTTATAAAGAAACAATTATTGCTTACGTAAAACAAAAAGATTTAATGATTGCTGGTAGTATTGCTGCGATAACAGGCTTTTTAGTACAAAGTGCTACAGATTATACTTGGTATAATTATCGTGTAGTGTTGATTTTTTGGCTTGTAATTGCATTTGGCATTATATCTACAAAAACTATAGCGAAGAAAAGTGAATAGCCTAGAAACAAAAGAACAGATATTTTTAATCAAGAAAGGAAAGAGAAATGATAAAAGTATTAAATGTCATTAGTGATTTAAATATTGGCGGAGCAGGTAAATGTATTTTACAGTTTTGTAAAAATTATAATCAAAAAGAGTTTGAAATTTCTGTTGTTGTTCCAAAAGGAAGTGAGTTAATAAAAGAGCTTTCTAAAACTCCTGCAAAAGTAATTGAAATTGATGGTTTAAAAAATAAATCACTAGATATTAAATCTCTATTTAGTTTGATTAAAATTATTAAAAACGAAAAGCCTGATATTGTTCACACTCATGCTAGTAGTATTGCTAGACTTGCTGCAAGGATAGCGGGACATTGTAAAATTATTTATACAAGGCATTCTGTTTTTCCTGTAAGTGATAGAATTAAAAAAGGTATAGGTAGGTGGTTTTATAAATCTACAAATGAATTTTTAGCTGATAAAATTATTGCAGTTGCTGAAGCGGCTAAGGAAAATTTGACAGATGGTGGTATTTCTGAAAATAAGATTGAAGTTGTATTAAATGGAGTTGAAAAGTTAGATAAAATTTCGGAAAAGGAAAAAGAAAAATTACGAGTTAAATATAATATTGAAAAAGATGAAAAAGTAATTGGTATTTTAGCACGTTTAGAAAAAGTAAAAGGACATGAATATTTTATTGATATGGCAAAAATAATTTTAGATGCTGGTGTGAAAGCAAAGTTTCTTATTATTGGAACAGGAACGGAAGAAAATGTTTTACGAGAAAAAGTAAAAGAAATGCATTTAGAAGATAAAATTATTTTTACTGGTTTTGTTAAAGATGTAAAAAATCTTGTTAATTTATTAGATATACAAGTTAATTGCTCTTATGGAACTGAAGCTACAAGTTTAGCATTATTAGAGGGCATGAGTATTGGTGTGCCAGCAGTTGTTACAGATTATGGGGGTAATCCCGGCGTTATACAAAATGGAGAAAATGGTTTTTTAGTTCCAATTAAATCTCCACATGAAACTGCCGAGGCTGTGATGAAGATTTTAAATGATGATACATTAAAAAATGATATGCAACGAAAATGTTTAGAAATTTTTGAAGAAAAATTTACTGCAAATGTTTATACTAAAAATATAGAAAGGGTGTATGAAGAAGTGAAGGAAGAAAAAACGAAAAAGAAATTTAATTTTCTAGATATTATAATCATTCTTGTTGTTTTACTAATCGGCTGTTTAGGATATTATTTTTTAAATCGAAATGATGTTGTTACACAGGATACTCAAAAAGTTACGTATCAAGTTAGAACTACAGAAAGTGAACCAAGTGTATATGATATGATTGAAGAAAATACAGATATTTATGATAGCGTAAAAAATTATTATATTGGAAAAATTGTTAAGAAAGAAAGTGTACCATCTACAAGAGAAGTATTGAATGAAGAAACTGGTATGTATGCTATAGCAGATGTACATGAAAAAGTAGATATTATATTGACTATCGAAGCTGATGCAGTTATAAATGGAAAAGATATTACTGTTGGTGGAGCTTATGTGTTGAAAGTAGGAAATGCTGCATATGTAAAAGGAAAAGGTTATGCTGGAGTTGGATATGTTGTTTCTATAGAAAGGGTGGGTGATTAATATGAAGAAGAAAATAAATTGGATTGATATAGGTTTTGTTATTTTAGTTCTTTTATTAATTATTGCCGCTTATTTAAAGTTTAATGTATATACAAATACTAATACAGATGCGAAGATGGTGAATATAGAGTATCAAATAAAAATTTCTAATATTCGTTCATATTCGGCTGATGCTTTTCAAATAGATGATGTTGTTTATGATAGTCAAACAAAATTAGTAATAGGTAAAATTAAAAATATTGAAAAATCAAATGCAAAAATCAATAGGGAAACAGTAGATGGTAGAATTATTTATGCAGAAAGTTTAGAACGTTATGATGTAGTGCTTACAATCGAAACAGAAGGTATGGAAACAGACAAGGCATATTTTGCAGATAGAAGTGTAGAACTAAAAGTAGGAAGTGAAAAGCAAATTGAAACTAGGTATATAAAGACAACGGGAGTAATTATGGG
>CANQLS010000005.1 GCA_947624765.1 uncultured Clostridia bacterium | reverse complement strand
GTAGTAGTACAACGGAATTGATAGAAGATAAAAGTACGGATACTGTACTAGTAGAGGGTAATGGAAAAATCACCACCAATATAGATACTTATCGGAAGCATAAGAAATAGTAGCGTTGATGAATATGTAACTATCAGACCTAATGTAACTAGTTGGAGGTATCTTGATATTCCAATTATGGTTAAGCAATCAACAATGTTGGCAACTAGACATGGGTTAACAGATAGCACAAGTCATCATATTAAAAACAGTGAATGGGGGGCTATTGCATATTTAACTCAGAGTAAATACGGTAATACTAATATATATAATAATTCTTACTTTGAAGGAGAAGGAAGTTATACTTCAATAACAGGAATGTCAGGAAAAAGTGAAAATGATTATACAAGTTCTGGCTATAAGAAGATTAAAAAAATATATAATATAGATGGTTCAATTGAAATTACCTACACAGATAATAATGGAAACGCATTAGATTCATCGAAGTCTCCAAAAACATTTTATCCATATAACAATGTATATGGATATAGAGGAAGTAGTACTGGTACAATATATGGTATTTATGATTTATCTGGTGGGTCATGTGAATATGTTGCTGGTTATGTCGCAAATGATGCCTTAAAAAAATATAAGCAAGAATATACAAATGATTATGAAAAAGATGAATATGTATATAATGATGAAAAGGATGAATTAGGAAATTCTTTGGATACGAGTGCTAATAATTATATTTTAAATGCAAAAAAATTTGGTGATGCTATATACGAGGTATCAAAATCTGGTGGAGGAGGTGTGAATTCATGGAATCAAAATTATTCATATTTTCCGTGTGGGGGTATGCCTTTTTTTAGACGTAGTTGTCCTTTTGATAATTCTCATTCTGGTGTATATTTTTTCGATAATGATTATAATGGTGCTGCATATTATAAAAGTCGGTTTTCGAGTTGTAGTAGTTAAATAATAAAAAATAATTACTTTTGAGAATAGTGTTCGATAAGGTTGGGAAAAATGATACTTCATTATTTTCCAACCTTTTCCTTGAATTATGGCGAAAAAGGGGATATAATGATGTTGGAAAGGAAAGGTTGAGTATCGTCATGATTGAAACAGTTAAAGAAGAAGAAATTCAAAAACAATATGAATATATGGAGAAAATTAAAGATTTTGGTTTCTCGAAAAAATATTTTATTGATACAATGGGCTGTAAACTTAATGAGAATGATTCTGAAAAGATTGCAGGTATGTTAGAACAAATGGGTTATACTGAGATAGATAAAATGGAAGATGCAGATATTGTTGTTTTAAATACTTGTTCTATTCGAGAGAATGCGGAAGAAAAAGTTTTTGGTAAATTGGGAGAATTAAAAAGGCAGAAGGAAGAAAAAGGGGCTATTATTTGTTTCGCAGGTTGTATGAGTCAAGAAGAGCATGTAGTAGAACGAATTAAAAAGAGTTATCCTTATGTTGATATTTTATTTGGTACGCATAATATTTATAAATTTCCAGAAATGTTGTATGACAAATTGTTAGGTCAAAAAAAGGTTTTTGATGTTTGGAATATTGATGGAGAAGTTTGGGAAGGGCTTCCTATTAAAAGAGAAGATACAAAGAGTGCTAGTGTTACTATTATGAATGGTTGTAATAATTTTTGTTCTTATTGCATAGTTCCTTATACTAGAGGAAGAGAAAGAAGTAGAAAGCCAGAAGATATTTTAGATGAGATTAGAAACCTTGCAAAAGATGGTTATCGAGAAATTATGTTATTGGGACAAAATGTAAATTCTTATCATGGTAGAGAAAATTATAATTTTGCCAATTTACTTTACGATATTGATATGATTGAGGGCATTGATATTGTGCGTTTTATGTCGCCACATCCAAAAGATTTTAAAGATGATGTGATTGAAGCTATTGCTAATTGTAAAAGTGTATGTAAAGTAATTCATTTGCCGTTGCAATCTGGTAGTACTAAGGTGCTTCGCGATATGAATCGTGGTTATACTAAAGAAGAGTATCTTTCTTTAGTACAAAAAATTCGTGATAAAGTACCAGATGTTACTTTTACAACTGATATTATTGTTGGTTTCCCTGGCGAAACGGAAGAAGATTTCGAGGATACGTTAGATGTAGTTAAAAAAGTTGGTTTCGAACAAATTTATATGTTTATTTATTCTGTACGAAAGGGAACGCGTGCGGAAAAGATGGAAAATCATATTCCGGAAGAAATTAAATCAGAACGTTTTCAGCGATTAAAAGTTTTAGCTGATAATTTGATTGAAGAGGAAAATAAAAAATATTTAGGAACTATTCAAAAGATTTTAGTTGAAGGAGAAAGTAAGACAAATGCAGAAGTGCTAACAGGACGTACAAGAACTGGTAAGATTGTTCATTTTGAAGGCAGTAAAGCATTGATAGGATCAGAAGTAGAGGTGAAAATTATTTCTGAACATGTTTGGTATTTAAAAGGAAAGTTAGTGGAATGATAGGAGGAAGTAAGATGTTTCGTGTTACATATCAAGATAAAACATATGATAATGAAGAGCCTATTAAGGTTAAAGATTTTTTAAAGGTATTGTCTGTAAACGACGAAGAGATATTAGCTTGCAAGGTATATAACGAGGTGAAGTCTTTAGATTATTTATTAGAGAAAGATTGCAAACTTGATTTAATTGATTATTCATCTTCTGATGGTAGTAGAATTTATATTAGAGGATTAACGTTTTTATTGTTAAAAGCATTTGAGGAAACACATCCGGAAATTAAAATGACAGTTAATTATTCTTTAGGACATTCTATTTATTGTGAAACTCAAGATGGCACAAAGGTATCTGAAGAAATAGTTTCTGAAGTAAAGGATAGGATGAAACAGATTGTTGAAGATGATATTCCGTTTGAAAAAAGAATTTTAACAATTGATGAAGCTAAAAATCTTTATCGTGAAAAGCATAGAGAGGATAAAATCGGTTTATTAGATAATCGTATGAAGTCTTATGTATCTATGTATTATTGTGGCAATACGTATAATTATTTTTATGGTGTTATGCCATTGTCAACAAAGTATTTAAAATATTTTGAGGTTAAGCCATATGAGAGTGGAGTGCTTCTTATTTATCCAAGAAGGTCTAATCCAACACAGGTTGAAGAGATTATTAATACTAAAAAGTTGTATGCTACTTTTGATGAATATGAAAAATTGCATCGCATTTTAAATGTAGAAAATGTTTCGGAATTAAATCAATATATTAAAGATGGTAGAATTGGAGAACTGGTTAGAGTTACAGAGGCTCTTCATGAAAAAAAGATTGCGAAAATTGCAGAACAAATTGCTGAAGATAGACGAAGAAAAATTGTTTTAATTGCTGGACCATCTTCTTCTGGTAAAACAACATTTGCACAAAGATTAGGCATACAACTAAAAACTAATGGTATTAAGGCTGTAACCTTGTCTATGGATAATTATTTTGTTAATCGTGAAGATAATCCAAAAGATGAGAATGGAAATTATGATTTTGAATGTTTAGAATCGATTGATTTGAAATTATTTAATGATCAATTAATTGCTCTTTTAAATGGGCAAGAAGTTGAGTTGCCAACGTTTGATTTTACTACTGGTACTAGACAATATCTTGGTAATAAAGCACAATTACATGATGATGAAGTGCTAGTTATTGAGGGAATTCATGGATTAAATGAAAAATTAACTGCATCAATTCCAAGAGAGAATAAATTTAAAATTTATATTAGTGCGTTAACTGCATTAAATATTGATGATTATAATAGAATTTCTACAACAGATTCACGTATGATTAGAAGAATGCTTAGAGATAGTAAATTCCGTTCTCATTCAGCGATTGCAACGATTAGAATGTGGCCATCTGTTAGAAATGGAGAGGAAAAATATATTTTCCCATATCAAGAGGAAGCAGATGTAATTTTTAATTCTTCACTTGTATATGAGATATCTGCTTTAAAATCGCAAGTGGAACCATTATTAATGTCTGTGCCACATGATGCTCCAGAGTTTTCTGAAGCGAAAAGATTATATGAATTTTTAGGATATTTTTTACCTATGGAAACAAAAGAGATACCTTTAAATTCTATTTTAAGAGAATTTGTAGGAGATGGATGCTTCTATCGTTAAAGAGAGAAGGGTGTGAGAATGGCTAATTTTACAGAAATTGATGAAGAGTTTGTATGTGAAAATTGTGGGAAAAAAGTTTCTAAATTAGAGTATTCGTGTAGAGATCATTGTCCGTATTGTTTGTATGCTAAGCATGTGGATATTTTTCCGGGTGATAGGCAGGAGAAGTGTCATGGAATGTTAGAACCATTAGGCATTGAGAATAATTCTAAAAAAGGTTTTGTTATTATTTATCGTTGTAAAAAATGTGGTAAGATTAGAAAAAATGTAGCTGCAAAAGATGATAATATGAAAAAAATTATTCAATTAAGTACAAATCCAATTGAAAAAATGTAATAAAAAAAATTCCTCCTAATACTTATGTATAAAGGAGGAATTTTGCTATGAATAAAAAATTCGTTTGGATTATTGTAATAGTTTTAATTGTATTAGCTATTTTTATGAAAAGTTTTTCTGGAGATAAGGAGAAAACAGAGTTTAAGCCAATTGATAAAAATGTCGGAGATGAATTTACAGAGCTTTCTTATCCTAATACAATGTATATTGTAAATTATGCAGTTGCAGATGTAACTGGTGATAGTGTAGAGGATATGATATTGTTGATTGGTGAAAAGATAGATGAAAGTAATAATTATCAGAATATGGACGTTGTAGTATATGATACAGCAAACGCTACATTTACAAAGGCTGATGCAAGAAAGTTTAATGGTGGAAGTAATAAAATTGTGATTAAAGATTTTACTGGAGAACAAATTTTAGATATTATGATTGTTAATGAAACTGATAAAATGAATGTTAGAATATTTACTTATTGTGATGGAAAATTATCAGAAATGTGGAAAGAGAGAAATAACAAAGGGCTTGTATTTAGTGGAAATTTCTTAGATGGATTTAAAGTAGAAGTTGTTAATAAGAAATTAAATTGGAATGGTTCGTTAGATTTGTCAAGTCAAAAACAAGATTATATTAATGATTCTTTATATGATGATTCTGGAAAATTATTAGATGAAAATAAGAAGATTGGAACTACAGGATTTGTGTCTGTTGAAACTGTACAATTAAATGATAGAGAGGGATTAAGAACGTTACAAAGAATTATAGGCAATAATGATATGGATATTTTAGATGAGATAGAAGCTGTTTGGAAGTATCAAGATGGAAAATGGCAAATGGTTGAAGTTAAAGGTTTGAAAGTTGGAAATTTATTATATTAGTATTCACCTGTTTTTTCTTTCCTGCATATAATACAGTAAATTCCAAAGTAGGAAAGGAGAATAAATTATGGGAGATGAATTAAGAGGCTGTGGCTGCAATAATGAGTTACCATCTTATGATAATAATAACTGTTGTTGTAGTAATAAATTTCTTTTTTTCATACTAATATTTATTTTATTATTTATTGACAGATAATACTTAAAAATTTTGTAACACAAAACCATCGAAAATCATTACGAAAATGATTTCGGTGGTTTTTCATATTATAAAAACATCTTTATGTATCGAAAAAATTTTTCTGATAAAAAATAATTGTAAAATGTGTTCGTAGATAAGAAATGAGGTGAACACATGGTTGATAAGATTTGCGATAATTTGTTGAATAAGATTAGAAAAAACGATAGCACAATTGATGATGAAAAGGCAGAAATTATTTATTATGGATTACAAAACTTAATTGGCGAATTACCAAAAGGTCTTATTATTCTTGCTATTGCAGCAATGCTAGGTGTTTTTCCGTTAACAGTATTAGGAACTCTTGTGTTATTAACTTATCGTGGTTTTGCAGGCGGAGTTCATTTAAAAACACATTTATCTTGTCTTTTTACGAGTATATTTTTAGTAATAGGAAGCATATATTTAGCTAAAAATTTTATTTACGAAAATGTCTTTTGTGTTTATACGATATTATTTTTATTTAATTTTCTAATGGTAGTACTTTATGCTCCGGCAGATACAGAAAATAGACCAATTATGAAAGAAAGTCAAAGAAAACGTCAAAAATTAGAATGTTATATAATGGTAATTCTTGTTTATATTTTGTCTACATTTGTTATAAAAGAAAGAGTGATTACTAATTTATTTATGTATATGATTACAGTAGAATCTCTCATGATTACTCCGATTGCTTATCGTATTTTTCATAATGAGTATGGCGAAAAAAGAAGAAGAGAGATTGAACAAAGTGATATGTAAAAGGACAGACCTTTTCATATAAATAAAAAAATGGGAGGAATTATTATGTTAAAATTATTAGCAAAGTTAGCAGAAAAGTATGCAAAAGCAAGCACAAGTGAGTGCCTATATTGGTATTTCCATGAAGCAAAAATGCCTACATCTTTATTAAAATAGATGGAAATAAATTATTTGGGGTATGCTTAATTTGCATACCCCGAATTTAAAATTTATTTTGTTTTATTTTGTATATATAATTCTTGTTTGAAAAATTTTTCATCTTTACTTGTGATAAGTGTAACGTTTTTATTCTTTTCGATAATATTTTTTACTTCCCATAAACCTATACCAGAGTTTCTGTTTTTAGTAGAATAATTTTTTTCGTATATTTTTTCAGTATCAACATCTTTATTGGCGTAAGAATTTTCAATAGAAAATAATTGCATATTAGTTTTTGTACTTTCTCTAATAGATACGTTAATGATTTTCTCTTCAGTTTCTTCGGCAGCTTCTATAGCATTATCTAACAATATTCCTAGTATTTTGCAAAAATCATAAATTGGCATTTGTAAATTTTGATAATCAAATACTGATTCAAAATTAAAATTTAAATGTTTTAAATCAGCGATTTGATATTTTGAAGCGATTAATCCGTAAATTGATGGCTCATTAATTATGTTAGGTGAAATAGCTTCAAGTTGATTTACTTTTTGAGAATCTTTTGACAGACCATTATAATATTTCTTTAAACCATCCATATCGTTTAATAAAATATAACCACCAATTGCATGCACAACATTGTTGTAATCATGTTTGAAAACACGAATATTATCTATTAAAGCAGATAATGTTTTATTATGAAGTTCTGAATTTTCTAATTCTTTTTTCTTAATATTTAATTGTAAACTATTATAAGTATTGTATATTGTTAATATTACCAAAAATAAGTTTGCAAAAGCGTTATATATTAATAAATATAATGGATAATTATATCTATTCATAGTGTAAAATATAATGTTAGGTGCAAGAAATAAAAATGCAAATATAATATTTAAATATGTAGATTTATTATTAAAGCGAAAAATAATATTACTCTTTTTCTTTATAAAGTATATTATACAAGCAATTATTCCATGCCAAAGATCAATCATTAATAAAACTGGAATTGTTGCAACTACATTATCAACATTACTTGGCAAATGAAATATTTGAAAGATAATTAGTCCACTAATAATTTCTATAGGAGCACCCAAAAGCATAATTACAGTTGTATATACAAAACATTTAATAACGGATCTGTCAGAATTATAATATTTTAAAAGTCCTGTAGTTATTAGCAAAGCAAAAATAGGATTTAAACTAGATAAATTGATAGGCAGGAATAATTTAGCTATACTTCCGTATATTCCTAATATTACAGAGTATGCCAATCTTTTTGATGTATTAAATTTTAAGTCAAAAATAAATTGTAAGATATAAGATTGGATATATGCTTGTATAGATAATGATATAAATAGTATTCCTCCATCAATTAATAGTTCTTTCATTGAACATCAACATCCTTTCTTGTGTTACAAACTTCTTACTAAAATGAATTTCTTCATCGTTAATATAAAATACATTTTTATGATTATCTACTTGTGTTATTTTCTTTGAATTTACAATATAAGATTTGTGGCAACGAATAAAATAGTCTGGCAGACAATTTGATATGTTATCAAAAGTACCATAAACTTGAAGATCAGAATAAGTTGTATGAATTGTTGCTTTTGCTTTATTTTTTTCGATGTATAAAATATCATTTGCATTTAATAGTTGTTTTCCATTACCTAATTTCACAAACTTTTCATTATCTGATATGGCATCTTCATATAATCTAAGAATAGTTTCTTCTAATTTCTCATATGTTAAAGGTTTTACTAAAAAATCAAAAGTTTTTACTTTATAAGCTAACATAGAATATTCGAAATGTGCAGTAAGAAAAATGATATATACACTTTTGTTAACTGCTCTGATTTCTTTTGCAAGATCAATTCCAGATATGTTAGTAGATAAATCAATGTCTAGTAAAAGAACTTCTACATCATTTTTTTCAACATATTTTAAAAGTTTATTTGCACTGGTGGTTGCATAAGAAATTTCTGCATTAAGATCATGTTTTGTGAATATAGATTTTATTGTAGATATTGTTTTGTCCAGTGTACCTTTATTATCATCACATAGTACAAAATGCAACATAGACCTTCCTCATTTCGTTTTTAAATTTGAAGCTACCTTTTATGATATATCTCTATAGTGGTTATGTCAAGAATAAAAATGACAGGAAATGCAGCCGTGTACACACATTGAGAGGAATAACTCTAAAAAAATAATTGGATAATTTTGGAAAGGAATGATGCCAAAATGAAAAAAATATTAGTTTTGATATTTGTGTTAATTTCTTTAATGGGGTGTAATTTAGAAATAGAAAATTTAGAACATGAGATAGAACCTAAAAATCTTGTGCCAGAAGAAAGTATTGAAAATAATGATGCTAGAGATAAATTTGTGTGGAAACAGCTTTCCGCAGATGTAGTTGAGGTTAGTACGCAAAATTTATCTAACAAAACTTTTGCTTGGGGATTTCGCAGAATGAAAGATGAAGTTCAACCTGAGTTCTCAGCTGAATATACAAAGGTATTAGATGATTATGATGGAATATATGTAGGTAATAAAGAAGATAAAATTGTTTATTTAACGTTTGATGAAGGTTATGAAAATGGTTACACTTCTTCGATTTTAGATACATTAGAGGAAAAAGAGGTTGAAGCAACATTTTTTGTTACTGGACCTTATGTTAAGCAAAATAAAGATTTGATTCAAAGAATGATAGATGAAGGGCATATTGTGGGTAATCATACTTGGTCGCATCCGTCTATGCCATCTGTGACTGACGATGCTAAGTTAAAGAAAGATATTATGGATTTACATGATTATGTGTTGGAGAATTTTAATTATGAAATGACGTTTTTAAGACCGCCAAAGGGAGAATTTAGTGAGAGAACTGTAAAATTGAGTAAAGATTTAGGTTATACTACTGTTTTATGGAGTTTCGCATATGATGATTGGGACGTAAATAATCAAAAAGGTGTAGAGTATGCGAAAAAAATGATTTATAACAATTTGCATCCAGGTGCAGTCATTTTACTTCATGCAGTTTCGAAAGATAATACTGAAGTATTAGGAGAGGTTATAGATGAAATTAGGAACAGAGGATATGATATTTTGCCATTAACAGATTTTAGTAGGTAGGAGGAAGTATGAAAGAAAAAAATAATCATGAAAAAGGCATTAAGGAAAAGTTTTCAGAAGCTATGGAATTGCCCAAAGAACTTTTATTAGATATTCCGCGTATGACTATTTTAGGTAATGAAGATATTTTAATTGAAAATTATAAGGGTATTACAGCTTATGATGAAAATATTATTCGTTTTCAAAATGGTATTAGTATTTATGGCAATAAATTAAATGTTGAGGAAATGACTGATAGTGAAATGATGATAACAGGTGAGTTCAAGCATATTGAATTTGAAAATTAGGAGGTATATAACTTGGCTTTTGATTGGTATAAGAAGATAAATGGTTTTGTACAAATTGAAATAGAAGGATATTTTTCAGAACGCTTTATGAATTTGGTATTAAATCGTAAGATTACAATTTGGGATATCAAACGTTTATCTGATGGAAGAATAATAGCCAAAGTTGTACCAAAGGAGTTTAAGAAAATAAGGAAAATTGCGAGAGATACAAAATGCAGAGTTAAAATAATAAAGAAATCTGGAATTCCTTTTTTGATATTTCGATATAAAAAGAGAAAAGTGTTTGTAGCGTTGATTTTACTTGCTATTGTTGCAATTGGTTATTATAATTCTTTTATTTGGAAGGTTGAAATAACAGGTGATTTTTCAATTCCTATTGAAGAATTAAAAGAGCAATTAGCAGAAGAAAATGTTAAGGTGGCAACTAGAAAGAGTACACTTGATGTTGATTTGATTAAAATGAATATGGCTTTAAAAAGAAATGATTTAGCATGGATTGGTGTAACATTAAAAGGAACGAAAGCTATTGTAGAAGTTGTAGAGAAAGTTATGCCGGAAGTAGATGAGTTGGCTGGGGTGCCTTGTAATATTGTTGCTACGAAGGACGGCATTATTACTAGAATATATGCTAGAGATGGTATGGCAGTAGTTGAGAAAGACGATTTGGTAACGAAAGGACAGATTTTAATTAGCGGTGTTATGACTAGTGAGCACGCAGAAACTAGGTATGTGCATGCTGATGGAGAAGTAATTGCTAAGACTTGGTATACACAAAAAGTGAAAGTGCCATACTGTAATGATGTGGTAAATAAAACAGGAAGAGTTGAGAAACGTTATAAAGTAAAATTGTTAAATTCTGAAATAAATTTTTTAAATAGCGATACAAATTTTGAAAAGTATGATACAATAGAGAAAACTAATCCTTTGAAAATTTTTAATCGTTTTATTTTGCCAATAGAAGTAACACAGATTATTTATGAAGAAATAGGCGTAGATACAATAGTGTATACAAAAGAGCAGGCGGAAAATATTGCTAAAAATGATGCAATGCAAGGAGCATTACAGAAGATACCTGCTTATGCAGAAATGTTTGATAATACTGTTATAACTAGGGAATATGATGAGGGAATTGAAGCTGAAGTAACGATTGAATGTTTGGAGAAGATTGGAACAAAAGAAAAATTGGAGGGATAATGCATGGCGGAATTGCAATTGAAGGTAGCAAGAAATGTAGAAGATGGTGTTTTTGGAAAGGCTATTTCTAATTTTAGTAAAGTATTGTATTCATCAGGTGGAGGGCTTTATAACTTTATTATGAACACGAAAAGAAATAGTGTCGTTAAACTTTTTGCAAACTATCAAAACGCAACTTCTATTGCAGATGAAGCGAAGAGAAATCAGGTTATTTCAAAATATGAAAAGGCATATGAAAATTATATTAATATGTTAGAAAAGTTTGTTTTAGAAATTGTATATAATCGTGTTCAAAAGAAAATTGCTTCTTTAAAAGAAAACAAAATTTTATCCCTTTATTATGAAGTGAATGCATTAAAAGGAAATGAGTATGTGGAATATAAAAATAGAAGACAAATGATTTTGTTGGATATGGACTGGGATACGGTGCTATCAACAAAAAATGAAAGTTTTACTCAAAAATATAAAGCATTTTATTTATATAATATGGAAGAATTATATAAGGCTAGTATGAGGCATTGTGCTGTTTTATTAACTGATGAAAAGAGCCCTAACCAAGAGGAAAAATATGAAAAGATTTATACGTTAGTTGAAAATTATATTAAAGCTGTTCTTCCATATCGTGATGATTTAAAAAACAAAGATAAAATTTTAGAAGCCTATAAGAATTTTGTAACTACAATTGATACATATTCTAAGAAGAAAAGTGATGAGATTAAGAGATGTAAAGTGCTTTTAGAAATAAGCAGAGAGCTTTTTGTTTATAGCCTTCCAATGATTGCTGCTGAGCAATGCTTTTTAAATTTGTTGGATAGGACAAGAACTGCTTTAGGAAACTCATTTATAGATGCAGAACAATTTGAGTTATATCAATTACTTTTAGATTTAATAGAAAGTTATCATGCAAATATTTTGACACAAAAAGTATATTGGGATACTCAGACTGAACGAGATGAACATCAAAAGTTTTGGAAAGAGTTCAAAGAATTTAAAAACTTGGAAAGAATTGATTATGATGAATATAAGAGGAAGAGAGAAATATTATTTATTACTTATGAATTAAAATCTTTGAAAAAATCTAAGAAAAAACAGGACGAGCTAAGGAAATATTATATTGATAGAATGAAGCAATTGCATGGATTACGCCAATTTAAAAATAAATGTGAATTGAAATCTGGTGCTTGGAGAACACGCAGAAGAGTAAAAGTTGAGGAGGAAATGTAGAGTCTATGATTGATGTAGATTATAATCAGATAAAAAAAATGCCTAAGGAAGAAGCGCTTATAAAAAAAGTAGCAGAACAAGTATTACTTGAAGAAGCAATTTTACATGATGTAGATGTATATATAACTTTAACTAATAATGAAGAAATACATAAAATAAATAATGAATTTCGTAAGGTGGATCGTCCAACTGATGTATTATCTTTTCCTATGTACGAAAGAGAAGAAATTCCATTTTTGAAGGAAGAAAAGAAAACTGATGAGGAAGAAATTTTAGGTGATATTATTATTTCTGTTGAAAAAGTAAAAGAACAAGCAGAAGAATATGGACATTCATTTGAAAGAGAATTAGCTTATTTAGTAACGCATGGGATGCTACATTTACTGGGATATGATCACATGATAGAGGAAGAGAAAAAAGAAATGCGTATGCGTGAAGAACAGATTCTGGGAAAAATGAATATCGTGAGAGAATGAGGAGGAAAATTAAAAAATGGAAAAACGTGATGTGGCAATTATTGTTTCTGTATTTGTGATAATTGCAGTTATTTGTTCTAGCATTGCATTAATATTTTGGCATAAAAATATAGATAATAATACTGATGATACTGAAGAAGATGTTTTAGGAGCAGTTGATCCTAATCCTTCTGATGAAGAACCAAAAGAGGAAGAACCAGAAGAGGAACCATATACAGGGCCTAAGATATTTACTGGTGATAGTAGACCAATTGCAGTTATGATTGATAATGAAACAGCAGTAAAAAGTCATGCTGGATTAAATCAAGCTTATATGTTATATGAATTTATTATAGAGGGCGGAGAATCTAGAATTATGGCATTTTTCAAAGGAACAATGCCTGAGAAAATTGGACCGGTTAGAAGCACAAGACATTATTTCATAGATTATGCTATGGAACATGATGCTATTCTTGTACATTTTGGTTGGAGTCCGAAAGCACAATCAGATATTAAGTCTTTATCGATTAATAATATTAATGGTATTTATGATGATTTTTATTGGAGAGAGGCTCCAAAAAATTCTTATCACAATGCTTTTACAAGTATGGAAAATATTTTGAAATATGCTAATTACAAAAAATATAGAACAACATCAGATGCAGAATGTATTGTAAAATATAATGAGAAGGATACTGATTTAGCAAGTGGCAATGTGGCAACTAATGTAAAAATTAAATATTCTAATTTGCAAAGTACTACTTATGAGTATGATGAAGAGTCAAAGACTTATTTAAGAAGTAAAAGAGATTATGAGCATGTTGATCGTTTTACTGGTGAAAGATTTTATGCTAAAAATATTATCGCAATTTATGTTCGTGATGAATTGTTAAATGATCCAGAAGATAAGGGAAGAAGAGAACTTTATAATATTGGTTCAGGAAATGGTTATTATATTACTAATGGTGAATATATAGAAATTAAATGGACTAAAACTACAAGAGGAAGCAGAACTGTTTATACTGATTTAGACGGAAATGAAATTAAACTTAATGATGGAATTACATGGGTGCAAGTTGTACCAATTACAGGAAGTATTACGATTAATAGTGAAGGAGTATAATTTTATGACGAATGATGAATTGATAAATTTGGCAATCGAAGCAAGAGAGCATGCATATACACCATATTCTCATTTTAAAGTTGGAGCTGCTTTGCTTACTAGCACAGGAAAGGTATATCAAGGTGCAAATATGGAATGTTCTAGTTATGGTATGACAGTTTGTGCAGAGAGAGTTGCTTTGTTAAAAGCACTTTATGAAGGCGAAAGAAAATTTGAAAAAATAGCTATTGTTGGTGGTGAAAATCGATTGGATTATACAACACCATGTGGAGCTTGTAGACAGTTTTTAGCAGATTTTGGAGTAGATGTTGAAGTAATCATGGCATATGAAAATGATGAAGAAATTGCTTCAAAAGTTTTTACACTTAAAGAATTATTACCAGAACATTTTGAAAAGATAGGAGGATAATATGAAATCAGGATTTGTAACGATTATAGGTAGACCAAACGTTGGAAAATCAACTTTATTAAATCATTTAACAGGGCAGAAAATTGCAATTGTTTCTAGTAAACCTCAAACAACAAGAACTGCAATTAAAGGAATAATTAATCGTGAAAATGCACAAGTTATATTTACAGATACACCAGGAATTCATAAACCTAAAAATAAATTAGGTGAAAAGATGACTGAAACAATTGAGGAAGCGTCGCAAGGTGTAGATATTGTGCTATATTTAATTGAAGCTACTGATAAAGGAATAGGAACTGCGAATGAATATATTTTGAAAAAAGTAAAAGATTTAAATGAAAAAACAATTTTGGTTATTAATAAAATTGATAAAGTAGCAAAAGAACATATTTTGGAATTAATTGATTTGTATCGAAAAGAGTATGAGTTTGAAGCAATTATTCCAATTTCAGCTAGAGAAGATGATGGCACAGAGATATTAATCAATAAAATTATAGAACTTTTACCTGAAGGTCCTTTATATTATGATACAGATTCTTTTACAGACCAGACTGAAAGGCAGATTATAGAAGAAACAATTCGTGAGAAAGCGTTAAAAATGCTAGATGAAGAAATTCCTCATGGCATTGCAGTAGAAGTTGAAAATATGAAGTTAAGAGAAAATCGTAATTTGTATGATATTGAAGCTACAATTTATTGTGAAAAGAAATCTCATAAGGGTATTATTATTGGAAAAGATGGTGCAACTTTAAAACGAATTGGTGAGATGGCACGTGAAGATATTGAAGAAATGCTACAAACAAAAGCTAATCTTCAATTATGGGTAAAAGTTAAAGAAGACTGGAGAAACAGTGAAAGCAAGCTAAAGCAATTAGGCATAACATAGTTATTTGTAAGAAAGGGTGGTAGCTTATGACATTAAAAAATATTGCATGGAATTTATTTGAAAACACTGGAAATCTAGAAGCATATTTAACAATGAAAGAACTTGAAACGCAAGAAAAAGACAAACTTATGAAATTTAAATTTAATGGTGAAATAGATGGGACTAATCAAGACTAAAGGAATTGTTATTGCAGTAGCAAATTCAGCTGACAATGACAAAGTATTAACTGTATTAACATCAGATATAGGTAAAATCAGTGTGTTTTGCAAAGGTGCTAAGAAAAATAAAAGCACCTTTTTAAACGTGTCTGAATATTTAGCATTTAGTGATATGATTTTGTACAAAAGTGCAAATGATAATTATTCTTTAAATTCAGGAGAAGTTATTGAACTTTTTTATAGTTTAAGAACAGATATTGAAAAATTAAATTATGCTACAGTTATGACAAAAATTATTTATGACGTTGTGCAGGAAAATCAGTATAGTGAGGAAATTTTAAGTCTTTTATTAAATTCTTTATATGTATTAGCTGAAACAGAAAAAAATTTAGATTTAATTTTATCTATTTTTGAAATACGATTATTAGCTTTGTTAGGTTTTGCACCACGTGTAAATTATTGTGTAACTTGCAAAGAACCTATGTTAGAAAGTATGGAAGAATTTTATTTTAGCATTAAAGATGATGGTGTGAAATGCAAAGCTTGTGCAAAAGTAGATAAGGGAGCAATTCGTTTGTCGAAAACTTCTTTTTCCGCATTGATTTATATATTAAATGCGGAATCTAAAAAATTGTTTTCATTTGAAATTCCTCAGGAAGCAATTGAAGAATTAAGAATTTTGGCACAGCTATATACGACAGAGAAATTAGAAAAAGAATATAGAGTTGTGAGGTATTGATTTACCTCATTTAGAATGGTATAATGTGAAAAAAATAAATGAAGAACGAGAAGGGAATGATATACGTTGGAGAAATCAATGGATAAAATTGTTGCTTTGTGCAAAAGCAGAGGATTTGTTTATGCAGGTTCAGAAATTTATGGTGGATTAGCAAACTCATGGGATTATGGACCTTTAGGAGCAGAATTGAAGAAAAATATTAAAGATGCTTGGTGGCAAAAATTTATTCGTGAATCAAAATATAATGTTGGAATTGATGCTGCAATTATTATGAATCCACAAGTTTGGGTTACAACAGGTCATGTTGGAGGCTTTAGTGATCCTTTAATTGATTGCAGATCTTGTAAAACAAGATATAGAGCCGATAAACTTATTGAAGATTGGGCCTTTCAAAACGGAAAAGAAATTACAGGATTAGATGGTTGGACAAATGAACAATTAATTACTTTTATGAAAGAAAATCACATTCCTTGTCCAAACTGTGGAAAAGAAGATTTTACAGATATTAGAAAGTTTAATTTGATGTTTAAAACCTTTATGGGAGTAACGGAAGATGCAAAATCAGAAGTATATTTAAGACCTGAAACAGCACAAGGTATGTTTGTGAATTTTAAAAATGTACTTCGTACTACGAGAAGAAAAATGCCAATGGGCATAGGTCAAATGGGACGTTCATTCCGTAATGAAATTACTCCTGGAAACTTTATTTTTAGAACTAGAGAGTTTGAGCAAATGGAATTAGAATTTTTCTGTAAGCCAGGAACTGATTTAGAGTGGTATGAATATTGGAAAGAGCATTGCAAAAACTTCTTGTTATCTTTGGGAGCAAAAGAAGAAAACTTGAGAATGCGTGAACATTCAAAGGAAGAGTTATCTTTTTATAGTAAAGGAACTACTGATATTGAATATTTATTCCCATTTGGTTGGGGCGAATTATGGGGTATTGCAGATCGTACTGATTATGATTTGTCAAGACATATGGAAGCTTCAAAAGAAGATTTAACATACTTAGATACGGAAACTAACGAAAAATACATACCATATTGTGTAGAACCAGCTGTTGGTGTAGATAGATTATTTTTAATGTTTTTGTGTGATGCTTATGATGAAGAAGAAATTGCACCGGGAGATACTAGAACAGTGCTTCATTTGCATCCAGCTTTAGCACCTATTAAAGCTGCCGTATTGCCACTATCTAAGAAACTTTCAAATGAAGCTACTGAAGTGTTTGAAAAGTTATCTCAAAAATTTATGTGTGAATATGATGAGGCTGGAAGTATAGGAAAACGTTATAGAAGAGAAGATGAAATAGGTACACCATTCTGTATTACTGTTGATTTTGATACATTAGAAGATCATTCAGTAACGGTAAGAAATAGAGATACTATGGAGCAAGAAAGAATTTCAATTGAAAATTTGGAACAATATATTGAAGAAAAACTAAGGTTTTAACGGGGGTGCTAAATGCCAAGTCCTAGTTATATACTAAAACGATTATTTCAGATGAATTATAAAGGCTTTTTTGAACGCATCAAAACAGTAAGTCAGAAAAGTGGAAAGAATAGATTTCATATATTTTGCGATATGGTTTGGTGTGGTTTGCGTTATGGTGCTGGTTATGTAGATTATGATGTAATTGGATTTTATAAATTGAATGGTAAGCAAAGAAAAACAATGTTAACTAGAGGACTTAATAATAAATTTGTAAAAATGCTAAATGAAAAAGACTATTGGCACATTTTTGATAATAAAAATGAATTCAATACGACTTTCTCTAAATTTATTACACGCGCATGGATATATCCAATTAGTGAAAAGAAAGAAGAAGCTATAAGATTTTTACAAAATCATGATATTGTTTTTGCAAAGCCAAATAATGGACAATGTGGGAAAGGCATTGAAAAAATAAAAACTTCAGAATGGGATTTAGAGGAACTATATCAACATTTGCTAGAAAGCAAATTAGAACTTTTAGAAGAACCTATTATTCAACACGAAGAAATGAATCGCTTAAATTCAAGTAGCGTAAATACAATTCGCATGGTAAGTGTAATGAATGATAAGCAGGACGTTACAATATTAGCAACCTTTTCAAGAATAGGAAATGGAAAGGTTGTGGATAATTTTAATAGTGGTGGCATGACTGCAAAGATAAACAGGGAAACAGGTATGATTATTGAAGAAGCGGTAGATAAAGCTGGAATAGTTTATGAAAAACATCCTATTTCAGGTACAACAATTAAAGGATTTCAAATTCCTTGTTGGCAACAAGCAAGAGAAATGGTAATTGAAGCAGCTAAATTAAGCCCTCATGTGCGTTATGTAGGTTGGGACGTGGCAATAACAGTAAATGGACCAACATTAGTTGAAGGCAATCAATTTCCAGGTCATGATATTTATCAAGTTGCAGAAAAAATGGAAGAAGGACAACTTGGTGTACTTCCAGAGTTTGAAGCAGCGATAAATCGCTGAAATGACAAAGTATTATATTTTTATTTTGCACAATTTTCAAAATTTTCTTAATAGAAAAGGTTGATTTTTTAGCCAAATAGTATATAATAACACTGTTACAGGTTAATAATTATAAGACTAATATTTCAAGAAATAAGGAGGAAACAAAATGAGCAAAAAATATGTATATCTTTTTAGTGAAGGTAATGCAAACATGAGAGAACTTCTTGGTGGTAAAGGTGCGAACCTTGCAGAAATGACTAATTTGGGACTACCAGTTCCACAAGGTTTCACAATTTCTACTGAAGCATGTACGCAATACTATGAAGACGGAAGAGAAATTAATCCTGAAATCAAAGCAGAGATTACAGAGTACATTGGAAAACTAGAAGAAATTACAGGAAAGAAATTTGGAGATAAAGAAAATCCACTTTTAGTTTCTGTACGTTCTGGTGCTAGAGCTTCTATGCCAGGTATGATGGATACTATCTTAAATTTAGGATTAAATGAAGATGTTGTTGAAACATTATCAGCTAAATCTGGTAACCCACGTTGGGCATGGGACTGCTACAGAAGATTCATTCAAATGTATTCAGATGTAGTAATGGAAGTTGGTAAGAAATATTTTGAACAACTAATAGATAAAATGAAAGCAGAAAGAGGAGTTACTCAAGATGTTGAGTTAACTGCTGATGATTTAAAAGAACTTGCTAATCAATTCAAAGCTGAATATAAAGAAAAAATAGGTACAGATTTCCCAAGTGATCCAGTAGAACAATTATGGGGAGCTATTAAAGCCGTATTTAGATCTTGGGATAATCCTAGAGCTAACGTATATAGAAGAGATAATGATATTCCTTATTCTTGGGGTACTGCTGTAAACGTTCAAATGATGGCATTTGGTAACATGGGAGATGACTGTGGTACAGGTGTTGCATTTACACGTGATCCAGCTACAGGAAATAAAGGACTATTTGGAGAATTTTTAACAAATGCACAAGGTGAAGATGTTGTTGCTGGTGTTCGTACACCAATGAAAATAACAGAAATGGCTGAAAAATTCCCAGAAGCATTTGAACAATTCAAAGATGTATGTCAAAAATTAGAGAGTCATTACAAAGATATGCAAGATATGGAATTTACTGTTGAACATGGTAAATTATATATGTTACAAACTAGAAATGGTAAGAGAACTGCACAAGCTGCTCTTAAGATTGCTTGCGATTTAGTTGATGAAGGAATGAGAACAGAAAAAGAAGCAGTTGCAATGATTGATCCTAGAAATTTAGATACATTATTACATCCTCAATTTGATCAAAGTGCATTAAAGAAAGCTGAACCAATAGGTAAAGCATTACCTGCTTCACCTGGTGCTGCTTGTGGTAAAGTAGTATTTACAGCTGAAGATGCTAAAGCATGGGCTGCTAGAAAAGAAAAAGTTGTTCTAGTTCGTCTTGAAACATCTCCAGAAGATATTGAAGGTATGATTGCTGCTCAAGGTATTTTAACTGTTCGTG
>CANQLS010000004.1 GCA_947624765.1 uncultured Clostridia bacterium | reverse complement strand
TTTTTCTAGCCAAGTATCCATCTAAAAAATCAGTGAATGAAGCAATTAAAAATAATATTAAAATGAGTAAATTAGAATAAGTAATGCCCCAAAAGGCTACACTTGTCTGTGGTATCAATGAAACAATGATGATAACAGGTATTAATAGAATTCTAAAAACAGTAATCTTATTTGGTAAATTCATTTTTAAAATCATTCCTTTCATATATATTAATATATTTTCTTAATTGATTAACAATGTTACTTTTCAATACCAACTAAATCATAATCGGCTGAGTCTGTAACTAGAACTTTCACAAAGTCTTTACTTTTATGTTTTTTATCTTTTTTTATGAATACTACACCATCTTCATCTGGTACATCACGATAAGATCTTCCAATATAATATTTTCCGTCATCAGTTTCATTTTCTATCATGCAAGATAATTCTTTTTCTAACATCTCTTGATTCTTTTTATTAGAAATACGTTTTTGTATTCGCATAATTTCACGATAACGTTTTTGTTTTGTTTTATCATCAATATGTTCTTTTAATTTTATTGCTGGTGTACCATCTTCTGCTGAATAAGGAAATACACCTAATCTATCCCATTTTGTATCTTTTACAAATTTTTTTAATTCCTCAAAATCATCTTCAGTTTCTCCAGGAAAACCTACTATTAATGATGTTCTCAAAATAACATCTGGAATTTCCTCACGTATTTTTTTAATAATATTTTTTATTCTTTCGCCTGTCGTTTTTCTACTCATTCGTTTCTAAACAGTGTCAGAAATATGTTGAACAGGAATGTCAAAGTAATGGCAAATCTTTGGATTATTTTTTACAACTTGAATTAATTCTTCTGTAATGCTTTCTGGATAAGCATATAAAAAACGAATCCATTTAAAATTAAACTTGCACAACTCTTGTAATAGTTCAGGCAATTTACTTTCTCCATATAAGTCAATTCCATATTTAGTTGTGTCCTGTGCAATAACAATAATTTCTTGAATTCCTTTTTGTGATAATGTTTTTGCTTCTTCTAAAATATCATTCATCGGTCTACTAATATAAGGACCTCTAATTAACGGGATTGCACAATATGTACAATTATTACTACATCCTTCTGCAATTTTAAGATATGCATAATTTTCTCCTGTAGTAATTTGCCTCTCATATTTTTCTAAATTTTGAAAAGCGTTCATATAATCACGAAGCGGAATAAATAAATCTACTTCTGGTAATTCCTTTTGTAGTTCTTCATAATATCGTTCCACTAAACAACCTGTCACGATAAGCTTTTTACAATTTCCATTATTTTTATAATCTGCCATTTCTAAAATTGTATCAATTGCTTCTTTTTTTGCACTTTCAATAAATCCACAAGTATTAACCACAATAATATCTGCTTCTTGTGGAATATTAACCACCTCATAACCTTGTTCTTTGTAATATGTTATCATTCTTTCTGTATCAACTAAATTTTTACTACAGCCTAATGACACAAAACCAATTTTCATTTTTCTTATTCCCCCCAAAGATATAGTAAATTATGAATTATCCATTATTCATTAAATTTCTAATCTTCTCTATCTCAACAAATCTCTTAATCTTATTCGTACTAGTCTTTTCCATTGGTTCATCTGTTACAATAATTTCTTGAATATGTTTATAGTTTGTCATTGTTTTATTAAAATCTTTAATGTCTTTCCAAATTAATGATTGTATTTCTTCTGGCGTTTTATCAGCAAACATTTCCTTATTATATACAATTTTTGCACCTAGCGTAACATTTTTTTCTTTATCTATTACATCATAAACTAATGCTTCAAGAATATAAGGATAACCCAATAATTCTGTTTCTAACTCTTCAGGAAATACATTCTTTCCATTCTTCAAAACAATAACATTTTTCTTTCTGCCTGTTATGTATAAAAATCCATCTTTATCAATACGTCCCAAATCGCCTGTATAAAACCAACCGTCCTTTAATACTTCATTTGTCATTTCTTCATTTTCATAATAGCCTTTCATAATGTTAGGACCTTTTGCTTTAATTTCGCCTACACCATTTTCATCTGGATTTTCAATTGCAACTTCAACCTCTGGTAATGGATATCCTACTGAGTCGCGTTTCGTTTCTCCAATTCTCTCTACAGTTAAAATAGGTGATGTTTCAGTTAAACCATAGCCTTGCAAAGTTTCTATACCAAAATTTCTAAAGCCCTCCAAAGCAGTTCTTTCAATTGCCGCTCCACCATTTACAATTAATCTTAATCTACCGCCTAAGCCATTAAGAACATCTTGAAATAACTTTCTTCTTATATCAATTCCAAACTTTTGCAAAAATTTTGAAATCATCATACCAAATTTCAATTTTTTTAGTTTTCCTTGTTTCTCTACCTCTTGCATAATTTTTTGATACATACTTTCAATAATAAGTGGAACTGATATAAATACAGTAACACCGTACTCAACTAAGTTTTGCTTAATGTATCTTAAACCATCACAAAATACAAGTGGCACTCCATAAGCCAAACAATATAATGTGCCTATCATACCAAGTGTATGATGAAAAGGTAAAAATGCAATTACAACATCATTTTCTTGTTTTTTTACTGCAGATGACAAAGCTCTTACGTTAGAAGTTACATTTTTTTGAGAAAGCATAACTGCTTTTGAAGATGAAGTAGTTCCAGAAGTATATAAATGAATAGTTGGTGCATCAGAATCTATTTTTTGATTTAAATACTTTTTATGTGATAATTTTCTTCCTTCTTCTAAGCAACGTGAAATAGGCATGAATTCTGTTTTATCGTCCATGCAAATAAATTCTTTTACGGTAGTATTTTCATTTTCTTTAATATTTTTCATAACTTCTTCATATTTAGATTCGAAAATTATAACTTCACAATTGCTACGCTTAAGTGAAGAAGAAATTTCTTGAGGCGGAAGACCTTTATCTAAAGGCACGATAATTCCTACACCACAAAGTGTTGCAAAATATGAAAGAAGCCATTCATAACGATTTCTTCCAATCAAAGCTATCTTTTTACCTTGATAACCTTTTTCCAAAAGATATGCTCCAAATGATACTATATTTTCATAAAACTCTGTATATGTAATTTCACGATATTTACCATCTTTAATTTTCAATTTGAAGGCTAAATCATTAGGATACTTTTTGACTGTATTTTGTATTAATTCTTTCATATTATCAAATTTATCTGGCTCCATAACGGACAAATTTTTTTTCATATATTCCTCCTCAAATTTGGAATGTTTGTATTAGTATATCATAATACCAATATTTTGATAATATGTTTTGACCAAGTCGTACATTATTTTCTTTGCTCCACAATTTCAATAATGTCTTTTATAAAATTACCAATGACAGGTATGTTAAGTAATACAAGCTTTCGCAAAATAAGTAATACTATTGCACCTAAAATAGTAAAACCAATTGCTGAACCAATTCCTCTACTTATTCCTGCTAAAAAATTTTTCCATAGAAGTTTTTTTGTATCCTGCATTAATAATACATATTCATTTATTTTTATCATCTCAATTTTTTGAGAGAGTTTATCAATCTTCTTTTCTAATTTACTATGAAAAATACTCATTAAATCACCTAATGAGTATTTTTAACAATTCTTTTCAATTTATTCTAACAATGCATTTGCAAAATCTTTTGGATTAAATACTTGCAAATCTGAAATTTGCTCTCCTACTCCAATGAATTTAACTGGCATATTTAATTCGGAACAAATCCCTATTACTACACCACCTTTTGCAGTACCGTCTAATTTTGTTAAAATAATTCCTGTAATATTTGTTACTTCAGCAAATTCTTTCGCTTGTATTAGAGCATTTTGGCCCGTTGTACCGTCTAACACAATAAGTACCTCTTGTGAAGAAGTTGGTAATTCTTTTTCTAACACTCGTTGCATTTTTCCTAATTCGTCCATTAAATTTTTCTTACTATGAAGCCTTCCTGCTGTGTCTACAATTAAAACATCATAATTATCTTCTTTAGCTTTTCTTGCAGCATCAAATACAACAGATGCAGGATCAGAGCCTTCTGGACGTTTTAATAAATCGACTTGTGCGCGGTTAGTCCAAACCTCTAATTGATCAATTGCTGCAGCCCTAAATGTATCTGCAGCTGCAACTAAAACTTTTTTCCCGTCAGCTTTTAAATTAGCTGCCATTTTACCTATAGACGTAGTCTTACCTGCTCCATTTACACCAACTACTAAGATAACAGCCGGCGTATTTTCTAAATGAAGTGTTGTATCTTTTTCACTTAAAATCTTTGCGATTTCTTCTTTTAAAACTTCTTTTACCTTATCGGCATCTTCTACTTTTTCTAATTTAATTCTATTTCTTAGATTATCAATAATCTTTACAGATGTTTCTACACCTACATCTGACATAATTAAAGCTTCTTCTAGTTCTTCAAGCAACTCCTCGTCTACTTTTCTAAAATTACTAAATACATTATTAATTTGATTACTTATTGCTTCTTTTGTTTTAGTTAATCCCTGTTTTAATTTTTCAAAAAACCCCATTGTATTCTCCTTATATTTTTTCCACCGTAGCCATTACTGTTTTCATTTTCACAATTACATCATTTTGTTTTTCTATCAATTTATCATATTGTTCTAATTGCATACCTTTTGTTACTATTAAATCTAAAATTTTATCAATATCACTTAAAGTTCGTTCTACATCTACTTCTAGTGTATCTTTCGAATCTTGTAAAAATTGCAAGAGTTCTTTTAATTCTGATAACTGTTCTTCTGTTATAACTACAGTATTTTGCGATATTTCAATTTTCATTGCATTAATCTTCTCTGCTGCCTTTACAATTTTTTCTTTTAATTCTTCTTTTAAGTCTTGCATTTCAACGTTGTTTTTCTTAATAATATCTACCTTAGCCTGTTTTGCTTGTGTCATAATAACAAATTCTTCAACCGACATAGAAGGTATATGTGCATCATCTTCTGTTTCACCTTCTGTAGCTAATACACAACTTCCTAATAGAAATAAAGTCATAATCATAAAGCAAAGTGCTATCTTTTTCACTCTTGCACCTCGCTTTCTCCACCTTCTAAGCGAGTTTCATCAATTGGTTTAACTTTATCAACAACTTCTAATAACTCCATTAATGTTTTATCAATTTCCGATAAAATTTCTTGTTTTTCCGAATTAGAAGTTGGAATAGTAGATTCTATTACCAAAGGATCTGTTGTATTTGGCTCAGTTGGAATATTTTCTTGTGAATTATCTTCAGATGTTTTATTATTTTCAATTGGTGTAACATCATCAATTGGAGTATTGTTGTCATCTTTTCCTAATTCATCTACAATAGAACCTACTTGATCAGTACTTACAACATTAATATTATTAGTAGGCGACACAAACGTAACAGGTTCTTCTCTGTAATAAGATACAAGAACCCAAACTAAGATAAGTATTAAGATAACCATTAAAATGGTACTAATAAATTTAAAAATATTATTCACTTATCCTTCCGCCTTTCTATTATTTTTAGTCTAAATAATAATTGTAACTATTGTTCCTTTGTTAAGCGTGCTTTCAACACTTACTTTTCCTTCGTGCATATCAATAATATTCTTCACAATATTTAGACCAAGTCCAGCGCCAGAAGTTGCATTACCATAGTCATTTGCAGTATAAAATTTATTAAATAAATAAGAAATTTTATCCTTTTGAATGCCTATACCAGTATCTTCAACTTCGATTTTAACCTTATCTAAATATTTTTCTATTGTTAATTTAATATATCCTTCATTTGTAAATTTAATAGAATTATTAATAACATTTATCAACACTTGTCTTATTCTAGCTTTATCTGCATTAATAACAATATTTTCATCTTTTTCGTCTAAAATAAAATCAAGATTTTTTTCTTTAACTAATTCTTCCAATTCTAAATATACATCTTTTGCTAATTCATTTAATACAAATTCTTCTTTATATAACTTTGTACTTCCAGATTCTAATTTTGCAACATCTACAATATCTTTTGTTAATTCTTTTAATCGATTAGCTTCTTCATAAGCAATCGATAAATATTTGTTTTCATCTTCTTTACTAATAACACCATCTAAAATACCTTTAATAAATCCTATAATAGAAGTAAGTGGGGTCCTTAGTTCATGTGAAACATTTGCAACAATTTCTCTTCTCATTTGCTCAGCTACAGAAATCTCTTTCTTCATTTCATTAAATGATTGTGCCAGCATACCAATTTCATCTTTAGAATTAATTTCAATATCTGGTACTTCTTCGCCTTTACCAATTTTTTTAGCATAATCACTAATTACGCGGATTGGTTCAGATATTTTTATAGATATTCTTAAAATTGCAAGTGTACAAATTAATATAGAAATCAAAATCACTGCACCAATAGTTAAAAGTGCTTGCTTTAAAATTGCATTTAACTCTGTAAATGGTGAGAATAACATAATAATACCACTAATTTTATCATTATAAGTAAGTGGCATTCCCACATACACAATCTCGCTACCAGTATCCATTTTGAAAGGGCTCATTCTTTTAACCGTTTCGCCCTCCATAACAGACTTAATATCGGCTCTTATTTGTTCACTAATAGACATTTCCTCTTCATTAGAAACTTGATGTAAAACACTTGTATCAGGATTAAGTATATAAATTTTGATATTAGAAATATAACTCATTGCATTAATCCAAGATGTTAATTCCACCTTAGAAATTTCATTATCATAATATCTTGTCATTAATGCATTTGTTCTAATACCTGCATTTAATAAATTTTGCTCAGCTTGATTGGCAAACTCTTTATAAAAAATACTAAGAGTAAAAAAAGATATAAGCAAAATAATTACTAAAAACAATGTTAAATATGTTGTAACCAATCTCAAATATATACTTTTAAACATACAATCCCCTATCTACTACTGAATCTCAAATTTATATCCTACATTCCATATTGTTTTAATTTCCCATTTGTTTTTACTACTACTCAATTTTTCTCTTACACTTTTTATATGCACATCAACTGTTCTTGTACCACCAAAATATTCATATCCCCAAACTTTATCTAAAAGCTGTTCACGTGTAAAAACTTGATTTTTATTAAGCATAAAAAAATGTAATAATTGAATTTCCTTTGGTTTTAAATCAGTTACCAATTTTCCGTTAAGCTTCACTTCGTATTTATCCATATTAACGCTTAAATTGTCTACTTCTATTTCCGAAGCATCTGTAGCCTCAGAAGTTTTATCAGTATTTGCATCTTGCCTTCTCATATGTGCATTAATCCTAGCAACTACTTCAACTGGTTCAAATGGTTTTACAATATAATCATCAGCCCCAATATTTAATCCTTGTACCTTATTTTCTAATGTATCTAAAGCAGTAAGCATAATAATTGGTACATCTGTAAATTGTCTAATCAATTTGCAAGCTTCCCAGCCATTAATAACTGGCATCATCACATCTAAAACAATTAAGTTTGGTTTTTCCTCTTTTGCCTTTGTAACGGCTTCACTTCCGTCATATGCAAATACCACCTGATATCCTTCATTTTTTAAATAAAGGCTTAAAAGCTCACATATATTTTTATCATCATCTACAATTAGTATCTTCTTATTCATGTATTACTCACCAACTTTCGATTACATTAATGCATTTTGGGGGCAATTACCCTAAGGCTTTCGCCCCATATTGCATTTTCTTCCGCCTCCTTCTCCCATTCAAAAAGAAATCAGCAGAGCAAATATAAATTGTACACTTGCCTTTTTCCCTTCATTATTCCAGCCAAACTGCACTTTCAAACTCCAGTTAAAAAGCTGACAATTTCAAAATTATATTAGAGCTTTCTTTCTTCAATTTTATATGAGCAGTTATAAAACTAAAAAAAGAAATCAAATAATACATTTTTCCATTATCCGCACAATTTATAATTATTTACCAGTTACTATATTATACAGTAGCTGTAAATAATCTATAAGGAAAATGTAAAATATGTGTAAAAAGTGAAAATAAAGCAAGAAAAAGACGAGGTTTTGCCCCGTCTTTAACTCAACTCTTATATTTTTTATTTTACTTTTGATTTTCTTCTAAATAAATTAGCAAATGGTCTAATAATAGCATCATAAATTTTCTCAGATAAAGTTTTACGCACAGCAAGTGCTGTAATAACATCTTCTTCAGGCTCTGGTACAGCGTATCTAGCATCATATTCAGCTTGCAATCTTTCTATTGCAGGAGTAATTTCAGCACAGATATATTCAAGTGCTCCACCTTTACTAATTGTTCTTTCTAAATCAATTGTAATATGAACACTATTTTCTAAATTACTAATTTTAGATTTTACTGCCTTTTCAGCCTTTACATATTCCTCAGTATCTGGAACTGTAGTAGAAATAGTTTGTAAATGCTCTTTCATAGAACATAATTCTTCACAAGAAAGTTTTTCTTCATATTCATCTAAAGAATTGCCCGCCATAGCAGAAACATATATTGTAGATAAAAACTCACTTAATTCAACATTTACTTTAGCTTGATGTTTTAATTCTTCTACTCTTTTTGTTCCCTCTTCTATTTGAGAAGTAGAATCTGCCTTCAAAGCTTTCAATTTATCTAAAAGTTCTACTGGAAATTCATCTACATTGCAACTTAAAGCATACTCTTTAATAGTAGAAATCAATTTTTTAAAACTGTCATCTTCTTCCCACATAATTAAAGACTTTTTACTATTAGGATTAATCATCTTCTCAAGTTTCTCTAATTTTTGTACAATTTTTTGCAATTCAACTGTTTTTTCTACTGTTTCAACATTTTCCATACACAACCATTACATAGCAAGACTATGTAATTCCCTCCTTTTTTCTCTTTAGTAATGCTTTCGTGTGTATTATACAACTTTCGTCATCTTTTTACAATTACAGTAATATTAAGTTTGTGTTACAGAAATGTTACATACTTACTCCGACATAATTTTTGCAATTTCCTCATGCCTTTTCACCTTATTTGTAGTGGTTTTTATAAGTGGTTCTTCTGTTAAAGTTATTTTTTTAATATATTTATATGTAGGCATAGTTTTGTTCAATTCTTTTATTTTTTGCCAATATAAATCTTCAAGCTCTTCATCTTGTATAATTCCAAGCTTCTCTATTACTTGTTCTTTATCATAAACAATTTTCGCACAGATAGAAACATCTCCGTCTTTATCTGGCAAACCGTAAACAATAGACTCTTTAACAAAATCTAAACGATTTATTAAAACTTCTATCTCCTCTGGAAAAACATTTTTGCCATTCTTTAAAACTATTACATTTTTCATTCTCCCAGTTATGTATATAAATCCATCTTTATCTATTTTCCCTAAATCTCCCGTATGAAACCAACCATGTTGTAACACATCTTTTGTAGCTTCTTCATCTTGATAATATCCCAACATAACAGAAGGAGCTTTTACTAATAATTCTCCAATACCATCTTCAGCAGGATTATCTACTTTCACTTCTACTTTATCTAAAGGGATGCCTACTGACTTGTTGCGTGTATAACCTTCACGCTCAACTGAAACTACAGGTGATGTTTCAGTTAACCCATAACCTTGATACATAGTAAATCCAAAATCGTTATAAGCTTTAGCTATGGTCGGATCAATAGCAGCAGCACCGCTCACTAGCAATCTAATCTTTCCACCTAAAGCTTCATGTATTTGTTTAAAAAGATGTTTTCTCATATCAATGCCAACTCTTAATAAAGCTTCACTAGCTTTTAATGCTACCTTTATTTGCGTTTCTTTTTTACTTACCTCAATTTGTTTCCAAAGCTTTTTGTAAATTCCTTCATATAGTAGTGGCACACTTATCATTGCTGTTATTTCATATTCTTTCATATTATCTACTAAATGTCTAAGCCCATCACAAAAAGCAATTTTAGCCCCAACACTAATAGGATATAAAAAACCTGCTGTACATTCAAACGTATGGTGTGCTGGTAAAAATGAAAGCATAGTATCATTTACACTAACATCAAGTGCCTTAGTAATCGCCTCGATATTACTACAAATATTTTTATGAGATAACATTACACACTTAGAAGCAGAAGTAGTGCCAGAGGTGAACAACATAAATCTCATTTTATCATGATCAATTTTTACTTTATCATATTTATTATCTTTTTTAAGTAATAACTTTTTTCCTTTTTCAATGCAATCATTAAAATCAACATCCATACATACGAAATGTTTTACCGTTGTATTTTCCTTTTGTGAAATTGCTTTAGCATATTCATCATGCTTCATATCATAAACTAATATATCCGCTTCTGCTCTCGCTATTAAATCTTCAAATTCGTTAATAGGAAGAGATTTATCGAGTGGAACCGAAATTAAATCTGAAGTTGCAGACGCCAAATATGTAACACACCATTCATAACGATTTGCAGATATAAAAGCAACTCTTTTTTTCTCAAGATTTAAACTTAATAAATAAGAACCAAAACCTTTTATATCATCAATAAATTTAGAATATTTTACACCTACAATTTCATTACGATATTTAATATGAAAAGCTACTTCATCTGAAAAATCTTTTTCTGATTGCATTACCATATCTCTTAAATCTTTAAAATGCTTTTCTGCCATCTTCTAACCTCTTTTCTATGCAATAATACCTTTCAATACACAATCTACAATATTATTCGCCATTTTTTCAATGCTAATCTCTTGTTCAGATTTTAGCTTGTATATTTTAATGGCACACATCATACCTACGATATGAGATGCCATCAAATAACTATCACCATCTTTTAAAATGCCAGATTTAATACCATCATCAATAATAGATTTTATTACGTCAATATATTGATATACATATTTTCTAAAGTATTGATGTCTTGGCTCAGTACCCCATATTTGGCTAAGTAGAATAGTAATAAACTCATCATATTTCATAATAACTTTTAATTGAATTACAATAACTGCTCTTAGCTTTGCAATAGGATCAGTTAAGTTTTCTGTTTTTATCTCTATACTATTGCATAGTAGCTTCATACCTTCTTCAATTAAAAAGTTATATATTTCTTCTTTACTTGAAAAATGGTAATATAGAGTTCCTTTAGCTACGCCAACAGTAGCAGTAATTTCTTCTACACTAGTAGCTTCATATCCTTTTTCAGCAAACAACTTCATAGCAGTTTCAAATATTTTTCTCTTGGTTCTATTCATACTTAGCTTCATTCCTTTCCCTAAATGCATAGGCTTTAATTATATATAAATAATATATATCTTTTCATCTACTTTGGCAAGAAAAAAGTTAGCGAAACAACAGCTTGGCAAAACCATAGTAGATAATCGTTCTGTATATTCGTAATAGTATAACAAAAATAGTGAATAGTTACTATAACAAAACATACGTAACTATTCACTACTTAGAGTTTTAGTAAGTTCATTAAGATTTTATATCCGCATTACTATTATTTCCGATAATTTTTAATCCTCCAGCAGATTCAACCGTTTTGGTTGCCATATCTTTTATTTGAACATAAGCTTGATCTAATTTATTTTGTAAAGCTTCTTTTTCCGAATTAACTTTTTTCAATTCTTCTTGCAAACTTTCTATTTTATCATTTTGTCTATCTATCGTATTTTGAAAATCTTTTTTTAATAATTCCGTCGCATACTTATTGTCTTTTTCAATTTCACTTGTTGCTTCTTTTCTACCCTTAGTATATTCTTTTTCTAAAAGTGTAGGAATTTCATTTACCTTTTCTTCTAATTCTTTAATATATTCTTCTTTTTCTTCTGCTTCGCTTAGAATTTCTTGAGCATTTGCCTCTTTTTTAGCTAATTCGCTTTCTCTTTTTGATTTTTCATCTTCCCACTCATTATTACTTATTTCTCTTTCTCTTTTTATTTTATAATTATATTCTTCTTGTTCTCTATCTCTTTCAAGCTTTAAATTCTTTGCGGCTATTTCATAATCTTTTTCTAATTCTTTCTTTTTAGTTTCATACTGTTCTTCTAAACTTTTTATGCTAGAATTTAATTCATCTAATCTTACTTTTTTATCATTTTCCAATTCTACCATATAATCTTTTCCTGCATTAACAACAACTACAAGATTACTTAGTTCTTTTTCTATACCATATAGATTTTTTAATTTTTCTTCTTCTGCCTGAATAGCAGTTTCTAAATCTTTAAATTTATTGTTCAATTCCTCAGAAAAAATCTTTTGATCAACATTTTCTTTAGATACTTCTATAGCCTTTTGAATTTCTTTTGCTTTTTCCTCCTTTTCAGGTTCATATTTTATTTTAGCTATATTTTTTTCTCTTTCCAATGCTTCATTTAGTGCATCTAAAATTTCCGCTTTCGTATTTTTTAATGTTATTTCTTCTTTTTTCATACAACTCTTTCCTTTCTTATTTTAAATTTTATTTTTTGTCTGCTTATTTTAATTCAACTATCTAATACATTATAGGTTAATTATTTTTTAATGTAATATTGCTTCTGCTAGTTCATTTAATTTTTCTATATCATGATTTTTTAATGTTGATCTAATTGTTACTGTTGGTTCAACTATTTCAATATTTTTCATAGTAGATAATATTTCTTTCATGCCTTTTGCTGAATTTGGTCCCCATGTTCCGTTTTCAATAATTCCTACTTTTCGATTTTGATAATTTTTTTCTTTTAAATCTAATAATAGATTTCGCATTGGCGAGAATATTTCCATATTGTAAGTAGATGATACAAATATAATTTTTCCATATCTAAAAGCATCTTCTAATGCCTCTGATAAATCTACTTTTGATAAATCTGCAAGCACTACTTTTGTAGCACCTTTTTCCTCTAAGATATTTTTTAATTTCTCACAAGCTTCAAAAGTATTTCCATGTATAGATGCACAAGCAATATATATACCTTCGCTTTCTACTTCATATTTACTCCAGATATCATATTTCTCTATATAATGTGATAAATTTCCTTTTAAAATAGGACCATGCAAAGGACAAATACTTTGAATTTCTAATGCACTAATCTTTTTTAATAATGCTTGAACTTGTACGCCATATTTTCCTACTATATTGAAATAATATCTTCTTGCCTCACAATCCCAATCTTCTTCAGTATCTAATGTACCAAATTTTCCAAATCCATCTGCTGAAAATAATACTTTTTCTAGTTCATCATATTCCATCATAACTTCAGGCCAATGTATCATAGGTGCCATAATGAAACGCAATTTGTGTTTTCCTAAATCTAATTCATCGCCATCTTTTACTTCAATTTTTCTTTCCTCTAAATCATTAATATCGAAAAATTGTGGCAAGAAAGCAAAAGTCTTATTATTTCCAACTATTTTTATACTTGGATATTTGTCAATTATTGTTTTAATATTATATCCGTGGTCGGGCTCTAAATGTGAAATAATTAAATAATCAGGTAATTTTCCATTTAAAACTTTTTCTAAATTTTCTATCCACTCGTTTGTTTTTCTTTTATCAATTGTATCAAGAACTGCTATTTTATCATCTAAAATTACATATGAATTATAAGAAACACCATTCGGAACTTTATATTGATTTTCAAATAGTTCTATATCTTTATCATCAGCTCCTATATATTTAATATCACTCGAAATTGTAATATCTTTCATGCTAATTCTTCCTTTCTATAAAATATTTTATTATTGATTCGCATTATATTTCTTTAAACGACTTTGTTAGCATTTCAGAGTTTATTATATAGTAATATTACAAATCAGTCAATTTAAGTATATTAATTCTTTTCAATTACTTTTTCCAAAAAAATTTTTTTGTCAAATGCTCCTCTTTTTTTAGCCTTTTCATTTGAGCAATCAATAACATCCTGTAATGATTTATTTTCTAATTTAGCTAATGCTTTTATAATTTCAAGCATATCAGCTAATTCCTCTATTCTATCTTCTCCAGCAGCATTTAATACCTCATTGTATTCTTCATTTAGTTTCTTTTCTAATTCTACTTTATATGTATCGTCATCTAAAATTTTAGTAATTGGTGTTTCACCATTTGAAATAATAATATTTGGTATATTATCTCTAACTAGTTTGTTATAAATTCTTTCCATTATATTTCCTCCTTAAAATCTACATTCATATAAATATTGCGCTTTAAATGCATATGAAACGTCAATATTTGCTTATATCTTTCTCTCATAAATTATGAGTTGTATAAGCTATTTACGAATGCCCTTGGAAATCCATTTAATTCTTCTACAAATTGTGTTTTATTAAATAAATGCTAACATAAAGACGAGTAATTTTCAATAATTACTCGCCTTTATTGGAAAAATTGCAATTTAAAATCACTTTATTTCTAATCTATATAATCTTTCTATTGGAGAATCTTCTTTAAAAGTTTTTACTTCTTCCATAAACTTCCAACCAAATTTTTCATATAATCCTATATGCTTTGTATATAAAAACAATTCTGTTAAATTTGCTTTTTTGGCATTTTCATTTACTGTGTTCATCAAATTTCTGCAAACATTTCTTCCTCTATATTGTTCATCAACATATACATTAATGAGCCAAGGATAAATATCTGGTCTACTATCTAAATCATCAGACATTGCTAGCTGATACATACCTGCTGGCTCTCCATCAATTAAAGCTACAAATGTTTGAGGTAATTTTTCTTTGCATAAGGAATGTTCTAAATTACATTTTACTGCCTCAAAACTAACATTATTCCTTATTCCCCACCAGTTATAATTCCATTCACATATTTTTTCAAAAATATAATTATTACTATCTTCTAACTTTATAATTTCCATATACTCTCCTTTTATACTCACACCATTCATTTGAAGTACTTTTGCCAGGCGCTTCTACTGCTTTTTTCTATTATTTGTAGCTCTAGTTAAAACTTTTAATCTATTTTAGTAATTTATAAAAGTCTTCAATCCAATTTATTCTTTTGTTGTTTGCTCTAATATAATTTAAAGTTCCATATGAATAATCATCATTTGAATTTAGAAACTCTATTTTTTCAATATCTTCCAATTTTATATCCCACACACAGCCTTGAAGTATATCACTATCTTCCGTTATACATCTATCAAAACTTTTTCTAATTTTTTCACATATATCTAAAAATTCTTTATCTTGCCTATAACTTTCATATTTGTCTTGTCTAACATATGCTTTTAATTCTTCCAATGTTATATTCTTTTTTAACAATTCATTATTAAATTTATTTTTATCTTCTATTGATTTCGGAATATAAACATTATTAAGCAAAAATGAATATCTTCTAAAATCTGTTATAAATACCTCTTTATTGTTTTTGTTAAAAGTTATTTCACATCAAATCCACTTACTTTTTCTGCTTTTTTTCTTTTTGGTGGGCAGATTCCATTATAACACTTAACCCAGCACCAAATTGGATATTTTGCATTTATATTGTTAACAACTTGCTTACTCATTTTTTCTATAATCCATTCATAAATGAATTCAAATTTCTTTTTATCTATGTACTTATCATCACAAATTAGATATCCATTATCTATTAAGCTTTTTAATGCTTCAAATGATTGAAATATTATTAATCTCATTATTATTCTCCTAACATTTTATATAAACCTTTATATAAAATACTACTATTCATATAACCTAATGATAACAAACTAATTGTTATTTCTTTGGCAAATCATTTTTCTTATCATCTCATTTTAAAATTATATATCTTAAGGTTGTATACTGTCAACAATAAGAAATTTCTCGTTTTTCCGGTGCTCTTATAATTTGTATTACTTATTTTTTATATAGTTTAGTATTTTTGTAGTCAAGGGTTTGAAAATTAAATATCCTATATATCCAATTATTCCACCTATAACATTAGTTATTATATCAGTTATATCAGATGATCTACAACCGTTTATTAAAGGTTGTAACAATTCAATACTTAAACTTAATAAAATCGTATAAATTATTGTTTTTAGAAAATTGGGATTTTTATTATTTGTAAGAGGAAATAAAAAACCAAATGGAATCGTCATTATTACATTTAATAATACTTGTCTAACAAAATCTCCTCTACCATTTATTACATCAACAAATGGTACTAAATTCATTGAATCATATGGATGATCAAATATAAACAGTAAAGATGTTATAATTGGCATCAAAGTAAAATATAATACAAAAGATAAATATATATACATAATGGTATTAACAAGCAATTTATCTTTTCCTTTTTCTTTCCATTTTTTATAAAAAATAAAAATATATAAAAGTATTAAAAATATAAAATCTCCCCCCTTATAATAAATTACTTTTTATTCTGAATTCATTATATATTTATTATTTTAAATTTAAACTATTTACCCATTATATTTAATTTTGATTTATTAACTTCATAATATTTTTATTATAGATTTTTTCTTTTATATCTTCATTTACTGGAAGTTCATTTATTGCATCCTCTATTTCTTTTGTTGCTCCTGCAGGCATAATTCCAAGTGGTGCATCTGTACCATATAAAACCTTATCTTCTCCAAAATAAGACAATGCAAGTTCTAGTGCTTTCGTATTTCCAAGTATGGCTGTATCCACGTAGAATTTTTTAAAATCTTCTGCTTGTTCTTTTGGTAATATATTATCTATTCTACCCGCAAAAAATGGTATCATTGCTCCTGCATGATGCACAATTATTTTTATATTAGGAAAATCTTTAAAAATATTTGCCTGTACTATTTGCATCATTGCTTGTGATAATTCATATTCCCAGCTAAATACCATATTATTATCTGGTTTTCTTTCATCAAAAACAGGATGTATCCATATTGGCATATCTAATTCTGATGCTTTTTCAAAAATACTTCTAAACTCATTATCTGCAACAGATTTTCCTAAATGTCTTGTGAATAATTGTATTCCTACTAAATATTCATTTTCCTTTATTTCGTTCATAATCTTTAATGCTTCTTCAATATTATTTAATGGAATCATTCCTACTCCATAAGGAACTAAAATAGCTAACACTTGAACCTATTCCAGAACCTCCTGATGTGCAGAATGGAATAACTGTTTTTCCACTTAAATCATAAGTATCTAAAAATGTTAAAATTATTCTTGGTGCATCTCCCCACCAAATTGGATAACCCAAATAAATTACATCAAAAGAACTTGTATCAATTGTATTTGCAATTTCTGGTCTTACAGAAGAGTCATTTTGTTCTCTCGTAGATCTACTATTAGTATTATTATAATTTAAATCATCATCTGTATACTTTTCTTTTGGCTCAATTTCAATCAAATCTCCACCAGTAGCATCTTTTATATATTCTGCAACTCTTCTTGTCGTCCCTGTTGCAGAAAAATAAACAATTGCAATATTATCGCTATTAGATGTTTCTTCATTATCTTCCGCATCACTTGAATTATCATCATTATTCGAATTATTTTCTATATTACCTAGATTATTACCACTATTAGAATTTTCATCTAAATTTGGTACATTATTATTTTCTTCTAAATTGTTAGATTCATTTATATTTTCATTTAAATTATCATTATTTGTATTATTAGGTCCACTAGAACTTGCTATAAAAACTCCAACACCTAATGTAGTTAAAACAATTGCAATTACCAAAACCAATACTTTTTTATTCATATTACTTTTCCTTCTTTCTTTAAATATTTTTATCATTTTAAAACTTTTTTACAACAACTTCATTATACTTTCATACACCATTTTATATATTGAAAAGAACTTAAATGGAACTTCTGCTTTTTTCATAGCTTCTTTTTGTTTCTCAGTAGCACGAGTATATGGATAAATTCCGTACATCAATGGAAAAAATGAAAAAACAAATTTATCTTTTTCTTCTTCACTCATATTCTTAAAAAATTTATCTAGACACTTTCTAACTGCTTTTAGTGATTCTCCATAACTTTTCTTAAACTCTATTAATTGTTCCATACGACTATTTGCTTCCATATCATATAAATTCATTGACAAAAGTTTTAATAACTGTTCTCTCTTTTCAATTGTTTTTGCAATTTTAGTTGCAAATTCATCTTTTTTTAGTTTATCGTTTTTTAAATATATATTTGCTAAATCTTTTATCCATTTTTCATACTCTCTTTTCAAAATCGCTAAAAATATTTCTTCTTTTGTCTGAAAGTAATTATATATAGAAGGTCTTGAAAATGTAGTCTTTTCGCTTATATCTTTTAAAGTTATTTCCTTAAAACTTTTAGACTGATATAATTCTTCACAAGCATTTATAATTTCTTCTCTTCTTTCATCTGCTGATTTTATTTCCATTTTTTATCATCCTTCTCTCTTTTAAATGCTTTTTATAATATTAATTGTATTCATTGTGTTTGGGAACCCTATATAAGGTAAACATTGTAACATAGCAGCTAGCAATTTCTCCTTTGAATTTCCTACCTTTATATTTCCAAGCACATGAGCTTTTATTTGAGTATCAGACCTTATTGTTGTTAAACCAACTAATACAAGTAATTCTCTTGTTTTTATGTCTAAACCTTTTCTTGTATAAAAATCTCCAAAGCCAAATTCTGTTAAATATTTAGGAATTTCAGGTACATCCAGATATTTTCCCTTTATTTCATCTCCATATATTGGATTTTGAATTTTAAAACCTTCTTCAAACCTTGTTTCATCTGTTACTGTTCCCATGTTTTCTAATGGTAATTTAATTTCTCTTGATTTAAAAACTTCGTTCATTGTGCTTACTGCATTTAATGTTCTTGGAAAACCTATAAAAGGTGCTAACTGATAAATAGTTTCTCTTACTTCTATAGGAGTTGCTCCTACATTTAATGCTGCATTGATATGTGCAGACAATTGTGGAAGTGTTTGTAATACTGCTAAAATTGTTACAGTAATTAATTCTCTCTCTTTCAAATCTAGTTCATCACTACTATGGAAAACATCTCCAAATATAAACCTCCTCAAAATTTCCATAAGTTCATGATCTATTTCCTTTTCCGCATCTGATAATTCTCCAAATAATTTGTTAAATACTTCTTTGCTTTCTTCAAAACGATTCATTATCATTTCTCCTCCCTCTGACACCTTGTCAGTATCATAATATACTAATCCTGACACAGTGTCAATATTATTTTAAAAAAATTATACCTTTTTTTCAAAAAAATAGCTTATGTTTACACATAGCTATTTTCAACATTTATGTTACGCTTATTCATATTATTGCCTTTACATTTTACATACATATTGCGCTTCAAATGTATATGAAATGTATTTGTTTATATATTTCTTTCAAGATTGTATGGGCTATTTACGAATACCTTTTCTCATACCACTGCCACAAAATTCGTTTGGTATCTTTTTAAATCCAAGTTTCTCATAAAAACCTTCTTTTCCTTTTTCGGCTATTAATTGAATACTCGAACGACTACCTGTTATTGTTTCTTTATCCACGTAGTCAATAAACATATTTACTATTTGAGTGCCAATACCTTTTCTTTGATATTCTGGATTCACAACAACATCTACAATAACAAAATAAATGCCATCTCCAATTAATCTTCCCATACCTACAGGATTATCTCCGTCAAATACAGTTATAGTATATATACTATTTTTTATAGCCTCATCTATTTTAATTTTTGGCAATTCAAACCATTCTACACTTTTTCTTAATTCGCAATAAATTTCACTAGTTAAAATATTTTTTTCATATCTCATAATAATCATTTTCCTTTATAAATTATTATTTTTATAGTTCGATTATATAAAAAAAACAAGTAATTGTAAATACAACCATTTGTTTATACGAATTGTGTTATCACTCTGGATATAAAAATAGATATAATATTTCTATTATATCCACATTAAAATGATATGTTAAACTAAATTTATTCATCTTTTAAATATTTTTCCCAATCCATAAAACAATGTCCTATTCTCACTACCAAAGCTTTACCAACAGCCTCATCAATAATATAAAAAATTATATAATTTCTCACATTAATTTTTCTAATGTTTTTATGTCCTGTTAATTCTTCTTCTAAAATAGGCATTATTCCAGCAACATCTTCTAGTTTCTTTAATTCTTGCTTAAATAAAATTTTATACTTATCTGCTATAATATCTCCTGCCAAATCATATTTTAGATATGAAATAATATTTTCCAAGTCTTGTTCAGCAGTATCTGACATTTCTACTATATATCTTTTCATAGCCAATACTCCCCTTTATATATTCTCTATTTTACTGAAAACATCATCTAGAGAGTATAGTCTATTTTCTTTTATATCATCAAGTCCTTTTTGTAATTTTTCTTTTAAATCTTTCTTACTTTTTATAGTAACACTATCTGGTGCTTCTTTATCTATATATGATAATTTTAAATATTCAACAAAATTAATAACTTGATTTGTAAGTTCTTCTGGTAATGTTTCTATTTCATTATACAATTTTTGTTTTTCTATAGACATATTCTTTACCTCCAAAATAGATTTACACTAATATTATACCATTTTTTCTATGAAAATCTATGAATTTTTAAAATTTATTTATAAATTCCAAGCAATAATTTGCTATTTATCTAATAAAATTCGTAAAAGTTATCTTCTCTACTGGTGGCATAGTTATTCCTGCTTTTTTGGCAGCTTCTTGACACTTTAGGAAATACGCCATATTCTTTCCTAGTATTCTCATAATTTGCATTCCTTCTTCATCTTTTCTTACTTCTTCTGGCGTTCCGTCATGAACCATATTCCAATACCTTGATGATATAATTGGCATTTGATTCATTGCAAAATATTTATTTAATTGGTCAAATGTTGCTGTTGTTCCTGCTCTCCTTGCTGATAATAAGGATGTGCTTCCACTTGTAAAACTGCTGGTTTATCTTCTCTTGCAACTCCTGATTTTTTTATTCCTCTACCTACACCTTTTTCATTTACATAGGCATTTGCTGTATCTAT
>CANQLS010000003.1 GCA_947624765.1 uncultured Clostridia bacterium | reverse complement strand
ATCTAGTATTCCTGTTTTTTCACCTATAATATCTGGCAACAAAATTGTATCTTTTCCAATTTCTACGCTTTTGATTTCTCGTTCTAATATTCCCTCTAAGAAATCTTTTAATATATTCTCATTCCCTTTCTTTCCGAATAGCATACGAAAAATCACGTCGTTTTTGGGTGTTAAAATATATTCTTCCATTTGTTTTGATTCTTGTTTCATAAATTACTTCCTTTCTTAATTATAATCCTTTTTTGTCTTTTTTGCAATATTTTTTCTACTCCTTTCTGATTTCTATGCGTGGAAATTTCAACGAAAGTTTGAGGTCGTTTTTGAATTGCTATGGCGACCACTGGCCGCCGCTACATTCTCTCGACACAATAAATAATGTGAAGAGGAAAGATTTTTCTTTACCAAGCGAGTTAGCAAAAATTTTCTAAAATTTTTGCGTGTGTCTGAGCGACTAAAGAAAATCTTTCCTCTTGAGCCACTACATATTAATTTTTGTTTTTTGGAATTTGTGTAACGAATGTTACATGGAAAGGGGCAAAATATGATTATTAATCATACTTCGCCTCATTTGTATGAAATCAATTTTATTTTACAGATTAGTTTTCTGTCTGTCAATTTATTTTCATCGCAATATTTGACACATTTCGACAAAAGTTCGAGAACGTTATTAATATGCTATGGTGGCCACTGACCACAGCTATAATCCCATTTATGCTGGATTTATATGTACTATTACGTCATATACGTTTTCTAGTTTCATTACTTCTGCTTTTATTTTTCCAGCAATTGCATGACTTTCTTTTACTGTCATGTTTTCATCAACAGATACTTTTATAATAACTACAAAACGATTTCCTACTGATTTTGAAGTAATACTGTCAATATGATCTATTTCACCATTTTTAGAAACAATTTCTTGAATTATTTCTTTTTCTCCCTCTTTCATAGAGGAATCCATTAATACTTGGTAACTATCTATAAAAAATTGCATTCCTATATAACAAATTCTAGCAGAAATACCAATAGCTACTACTCCATCTAACCAATAAATATTCCAAATAGCACCTAATATTCCTACTACAACTGAAGATGTTACCATTACGTCATTTAAATGGTCTTGTGCGTTTGCTAATATCAAAATATTATTACTGCCTTTTCCTTTTTCTCTTGCATAAAAATATAATGCGAGTTTTAAAACAATAGTAACGGCACATACAATAAGAAGCCAAATAGAAAATGTAAATGTTTTTCTAGTGATTAAAGTAATTACACCATCTAAAGCTACCTTTAGTGAAAGGCAAATAGTTAGCACACTAATTAACATTGAAAATATGTATTCAGCCTTGCCATGTCCATAGTTATGTTCTTCATCTGATGGTTCTCCCGAAATCTTTCCGCCTATTACGGTCATCAAAGAAGATAATATATCAGTTCCACTATTGATACTATCTGCTATCATGGCCTGACTTTTACTTATAAATGCAACTACCATTTTAATTATAAAAAGAAATACATTTCCAATTATTCCTATAACTCCAACATTTTGAGTTTCATCAGAACGTATTTTATTTTTCTCATCTTGCTCTTTCAATTCTCTCCCCCCAAACGAGAAATATAGTTAGTGAATAGTGAATGATACTCCATTTTAATTTTGAAAATTCTTCACTATTCACTAACTATTCAATATTACTAAACTTTTTACTCTTCCATTTGTTTTCCTAAAAATCCTGCTGCAGATTGTACTACTTTAACTTCTACTTCATTCATTTTTGTATTAGGTTGTGTTGATAATAACATTACTGTTCCAATAGTATCACCTTCAGCTACGATAGGACAAATAACTTGTGAAGTATATTTTGCATCATCGCTATCTGTTAATAAAACTGGAACGTGTTTTTCATCTTGATTTTTTGCAGTCCAACTTATTTTGTCTTCCATCAATTTTTCTAATTCGCTACTAATACTTTTTTCTAAATACTCTTTCTTAGAAGCACCTGCAACGGCTATAATAGTATCCTTATCACTAATGCATGCAATATGTCCAGTTGTCTTAGCTAAAGTTTCTGCATATTGTGAAGCAAATTCACTCAATTCTCCAATTGGAGAATATTTTTTTAGAATAATTTCTCCTTCTTTATCTGTAAAAATTTCTAATGGGTCGCCTTCTCTAATTCTAAGTGTTTTTCTTATTTCCTTCGGAATTACGATTCTACCCAAATCATCAATTCTTCTGACAACTCCTGTTGCTTTCAATTTTCTCCCTCCTTTTTTGACTTCTTATGCTTATTATGAAATAATTTGTTAATTTTTATTCAAAAAATTTGGAAGTTTTTGCGGAATTTAGAGAAAAATTTTAATATTCCTTATACAACTTGCTCTTTCTCACTTTCCATTTCTACTGATGTTTTTGCTTCTAATAAGTTTTTGCTTTTTTCTTTTCCATCTAATAATATTTTATCCAATGTTTTAATAAAGTCTTCAATTAAAACTAATTTAATTGTAGGAATTTTTCCATGAATATATTCCTCCATAATTTGTTTTAAAAGCCTTATATTTCTTTCTTCATTTTTAATCGATTCCACTTTTTCATACCTTGATGCAAATAATTTCTTTACTAATACTATGTCTTCATTATCTAAAAGTAATATACGTTCAAATAATGTATTCATATTATAGTATTTCATAATTGGTACATCTAAGTAATTTTCAGCAAATAAATCTGCTAACCTTTCCAATTTGTCTGGAATCATTTCTAACAATTCTTTTGCAACATCTATATATTCTTTCTCTTTTGTTTGTAAATTTAAATTATTAAAATGTTGGAATATATATTCAATATCTTCATCTGTTTCATCTAAATTTAATCCGTCCAAATAGCTATCAATATTTTTGCAATATTTTGAATTTGCTGCTGCTATATTCATACCATTTATAAAAGTCATTTTTAAATATTCAGAATCAATATCGATTAATCCTTTTTGCATGAAGAAATGAAAGATTACATATAGTTTTAGATATTCTACTAATTGTAATTTTCCTGCCTTCACATCATCAAGAGTTTCTGTAATTACTGCACTAAAATCGCAATCTTCTATTTTCCAATAATCTTCTGTTAATAATCTTTTATAACTAGGTATCTCGCCTCTTGCTTCATTACCAACAATTGCCTCCATATCATCACGAAAAACTTTCATATCAAAAATTCTTGTTCTAACATATTGCTCTACAAATTTAAAGAAACGATAATCTGTTTTAAATGTAAAATAATAATTGTTATCAAATTCTTTAATATAAAATTGACGGTTATCTTTCATAAGTTTAGAAGCTACTAAGATTGTTTTATATTCTTCTAACGATTGAATATCTTTTAATTTCTCTTTTGTAATTTTTCCTGCTTTAATTTCAAACGAAATAGCAATGGTAAAGATTAAAAGAGATTTTAGTACATTGTCTGGAAGATCTGGATAATATTTTTTTGTAGTTTCAAAAACTTTTTGAAAATCATTTAATGCATGTTTTAAAATTCTTAAATTTCTTGTACCGCTTCTATGGAATGTTTGAATTATTAAATTTGAATTTTTCCTTAAAAATTGTATAAGTTGTGGATTTCCCTCATATCTCATTAAAACACCATTAATGATATAACTAAATTCAGGAATATATTCAAATGTCTCTCCTATCAATTTCTCTTTTATTCGTTCGTAGTCATTTGCCTTGTCAAAGATATGTTCTATCTTATCTTCGATTAATTCTACCATTGGCTTTTCTTCAGAATTTTCTATATTTTGATTTTCATCTTCCGGTTTTATTTTTCCTTCATGATTTAAAATATAAGTTGCTATGAAAGTTTTCATTTCTACATTTGTGCTTTTTAGTTTTTTAGATAATTCTTTTTCGTTACAAATAATAATTGTTTTTATATGGTCATGCTCTACGAAATTATTAATATAGCCTAATACATCTATAACATCAACATTTGCTCTTTCTAGATCGTCAAAGCAAAGGACTTTATCATCAATATCAAAGAAACTTGCATAATCCACTTTATCATTTTGAGTCATAAAACCAAAAGAATTTGCCATATCTATTCCTGTTTTTACATACTCTGGAATACTTGACATATGCCTACTTTCTAAGATTTTACGAATTGTTTTATTTAAGTTTGGATTCATCTCAATAAATATTTTTTTGCTAATATCATCTAAATTAGAAATACCATATAAGGACATATATATTGTCTTATAACGTTTTCCATCGATATCCATTGATTCTATCTTATTTCTTACTTTATTATTCCAAAAATATGTTTTACCACTTCCCCATTCTCCGTTTATCATTATTGCATGATCGGTATATGGTTTTCTAATGTAATCTAAGATACTTTCAACTAATTCATCCATTGATTTTCCTCCTTAGTCTATATGTGAATTTATAGTTGCACGAGCCACAGTAGAAATAATTACTTTATTTGCACCAACTTTTTTTAAAGCTTTACTACATTCATTTGCAGTTGCGCCAGTTGTATAAATATCATCTATTAATAAAATATTTTTTCCTTGCAAGTTTAAGTTTTCTTTTGCTATAAAAGCATGTTTAACATTTTGTTTTCGTTCTTCTTTGCTTAATTTACTTTGCATTGATGTTGCAATAGGTTTTATAAGTGCTTTAGGAATATAAGGAATTTGTAATTGATTTGAAACTTCTTTTGCAATTAATGCACTTTGATTATATCCTCTTCTCAACCATCTTTTAAAATGAATAGGTACTGCAACAATAAAATCAGCATTGATATTTTTTTCTTTTAAATTATCAATCATGCTTTCAGCAAAAGTTCTAAAAAGATATTTTTTATGATTAAATTTATACTCTAACATTCTTTTTCTTACGATATCTTTATATTCATAAACGCAATATAATTCGTCAAAATATAAATTTTGCAAAAAAGGGATATAGGAATTTTTAAAATTCCCAATCTCTTTCTTGCATTTTTCACATATATATCCATTTTCTAATAGCTTATTACAAAAGCCACAAACTTTAGGATATAGTAGATTTACAAACATATAATTCCTTTCTCGCTACATTTCAATACTGTTTATAACTTTATCAAATAATTCATTTCCTATTGACTCTACCCTAGATGCTTCTCCTGTAAAAATTAATTTATATAATCTATTTCCAACTACGATATATAAATTTCTGCTTAATTTTTCTCCATCTCTAATTAAATATTCTAATGCATCATATTGGTACACTTTTCTAGACTTTGAACTAATAACTTCCCCCTCTGATTTTGCTAATGATTCAAACAAAACTTTCAATTGTTCAACAGAATATTTTTCTAAATCTGTAATACTATTTACTTGTATGAAAAGCATAAAATATGATTCACCATCAAACACAATACCCGTATTATATGAATCGTCTACACCAATATAATCTAAATACTGAAATTTCAAACATAATTTTGTGTTTCGATATGTAAGTTCTTTATGAGGGTGCACAAGCTCACCATCAGTTAATTTAATACTATTTAAAATATTATCAATAACATTATCATTTTCAATATTATATAAAAGTATTGTATAAACTATATCATCTCTTTTAATAACAATTAAATGAGATTCTTTTCCATCAAAATAATAACCACATTTTGCCGTTCCAATTTCTTTCTCAGCTATTTTATTATAAATATTATCATATTTATTTGTTTCTTCTCTCTCGATTGCCGTAAATGATTGAAAATGTAATTCTTCATCTTTTCTAAAACGAATTACCATTAAATTATCTAATCGATAATTTATTTTTTGTTTATCGTCTAAAGCTTCTATTACTGTAGCATCTTCTGGAATTGTAAAATATATACCATATGTGCTATTACTATATTCTTTTGGCTCATTATTTTCTTCTTTTTCATAAACTTTTATTATATCGCCTTTTACTTCAAAATTTCGTGTAGGTAAAGTAGTAGGAGTTCGTATAATTAAATTTCCATTGACAATTATACTTTTTAAATTCATATTGCCTTCACTACCTTCAGCAATAATTAAATCTCCTTCAACCACAACGTTATGTACTCTAATACCTTTACCATTTAAAAGTAAATTTCCATAAATAGTACCTGTACATTCACCTTTTACAATGATTTCACTAAATAACCTTGTAATCATTGTAACTAATTCTGCACGTGTAACATTATCTTTTGGTCTTAATACATTGCCCTCATCACCACGAATGTATTCATTTCTTACAAACATTGCCATAGCATCATAAGCCCACGCAGATACATCTTTAGCATCAGCATATGTATTAATTCTGATATTTTCTGTTGTAGTACATACAAATGCTCTATGAAGCATAACTACTGCTTCTTCACGTGTAATATAATCATCAGGACGTACATATCCATCTGCATCACCACGCATAACACCCGATTCTACAGCTTTTCTAATTTCACTATAATACCAATCTTTACTATTGTTGTCGGGAATAAATTTGGTACTTTCCTTTTCATTTTTTAAAAGCCTATTAATAATTGTGGTAAGTTCTGCACGTGTTATATAATCATCTGGTCTAAATGTATCATCTCCATATCCTTGAATAATATCTATTTTGGATAAAGAAGAGATAGCTTCGTTTGCCCAATGATTCTCTGTATCCGTATAAGCGTAACAAATCGGCATAAGCAACACCAATAATGTTATAAGCGATAAATGAAATTTCTTAAACATTTCTAACCTCCTAAAATATCTACCTTATTATATCATATTTGATTAAAAATTTGCATATATTTTTCCAATTTATATTTTAAACCTGTATTTCTGTTTTTTGTATCAACATTTTTTATCATATATTCTATTACTCTTTCATTGCCCACAATCACAAGCAATTCCTTAGCTCTAGTAACTCCCGTATATAATAAATTTCTAGTATATAGCATTGGCGGACCACTTATGATAGGCATTACTATAACTGGGAATTCACTTCCTTGACTTTTATGAACAGTAATGGCATAAGCATGCTCTAATTCTTCCATAATAGCTTCTTCATATAGCACTACCTTATCTTCATCAAAAACAACCTCAATACCATCATCAGAAATTTTACGGATAATTCCTAAATCTCCATTGTATATACCACTTCCTTGTGTTTTTCCATCTATGCTCTCCCATGATACATCATAATTATTATGAATTTGCATTACTTTATCACCTTCACGAAAAACAATTTCGCCATAAGCTTTTTCTTTCTTATCTGAGGACTTAGGATTTAGCATATTTTGCAACGCTTGATTTAAGTTTTTCGTGCCTGTATCACCTTTTTTAGTAGGTGTTAATACTTGAATATCACGTTTTGCATCATAATTGCCATAATTTTTTAATCTCTTTGAAACAAGTTCCAAAATCTGTTCTACAGGTGAATTTGCTCTAATGAAGAAAAAATCTCCATCTTTTTTATTTAAATCAATCATTTCACCATTATTAATTGAATGGGCATTCATTATTATTTGACTTTCAGCAGCTTGTCTATAAATTTCTTTTAAACAAACTGTAGGAAGAATATCACTTTCAATCAAATCTTTTAAAACACTACCCGGCCCTACAGATGGTAATTGATCTGCATCTCCAATAAGTACAAGAGTAGTTTTTTCTGATAATCCTTTAACTAATAAATTCATTAAAACTACATCTACCATTGATGCTTCATCTACAATTACTGCATCTGCTTCAATGTGTGCTACATTATAATCAATTGAGGCAATGTCTTCATCTAATTTTCCAAGCTCCAATAAACGATGTATTGTTTTAGCCTCTTCTCCTGTGGTTTCTGTAATCCTTTTAGCCGCTCTACCCGTAGGAGCACATAAACTAACTTTCATTTCTTCTTTTTGCATTAATTTTAAAATTAACTTGATAATAGTAGTTTTTCCAGTACCAGGTCCACCAGTTATAATCATTACTTTATTTTCAAATACACCTCTTACTGCTTTTCTTTGCTCTTTTGATAATTCTATATTTAATTCTTTCTCAGCCTCTGATATTTTATCATCAAGTGAATGCAAATGTGTAACGCGTTCATTAGACATCATTAAAAGTTTTTTAGCAATATTCTCTTCTGCAGTAAAATACTCTTTTAAAAATACAAATCCATTTTCTATACAAACTTCCCTAGCGTAGGAAAGAGAAGTTAATTCATTATGAACCACCTCTTCTGCTACGCCCAAAATATTAGACACATACTCCAACAAATTTTGTTCCAATACACAAGTATGTCCATTTCGTGATGCAATAGTTAAAGCATATTTTATAGCACTTGCAATTCTTGATGGTGCATCATAATCCATTCCCATTTCTAAAGCAATTTTATCTACTACTTTAAAATCAACACCATACAATATTTTTAGTAAAATATATGGATTTTCTTCAATAAGTGGAATAGCATTCATTCCTAGCTCTTTGTACACTCTATTAGCATTTACTACACCAATTTGGTATTTTTGTAAAAACACTACAATTTGCCACAAATCCCATTGATTATTAAATTCTTCAGAAATTGCTAACGCCTTTGCCTTAGTAATTCCAGAAATCTCAGATAATTTTGCTGGTTCAAATCTTAATATATATAGTGTATTATCACCAAATTTATTTACTATTTTTTTGCTTGTTACCGGACCAATTCCTTTAATCATACCGCTTCCTAGATATTTCTCTATTTGTTCCATTGAAGTAGGCATAACTTTTTCAAATGTATCAATTTTAAATTGTTCACCATATGTACTATGCGTAACAAACTTTCCATTTGCAACAATTACATCACCAACAGATACGAAAGGTAAAAAGCCAACTGCTGTAACTATTTTATCTTCATACGACAAATCACAAACTGTATAACTATTTACTTCATTTGTGTATATAATATCCTCAATTTGACCTTTAATCTCCATGCTACTTTTCCCTCTCTTCTTAGGGATATTATACATTTACCTACTATGTTTGGCAATGAATTTCTTGAAGAAAAGTACAATAACTGCTATCTTTTCTATTATGTAACATATAAAATCTAACCAATTTTCTCTCCAAAAACTAATAAATCCATATATGGCAAATGACCAAATCAAAACATCAATAATGCAACCATACATAAAATCAACTCCTGATATATGATATGGCAATAATCTTCAAAATGTTACGAAAAAGACGATAGTCTAGATTTAGACTACCGTCCTAAAAATTTATTTTATGCATCATCTCGAATTTTTCCAACCATATAAAGCTTATCACCTTGATTTAAAATGATAACTTTTTTCTCGAAATTAACTAGATATTCTCTCTTAACATATCTCACACTAACTCCATCATTAAACACAGCTTCAAATGCTTCGCCGTCCATTAAATGATATTTCTTATTCGGTGAAATATTACTATCATTATTAACTTTTTTAATTTCTTCAATATCATCTGTACCTAATAACTCGCCATACTTTTCATCAATTTCACTATCAGTTGCTATATAAGTTTCAGGTATTTCATACTGTCCTGCTAATATTTTAGCTTTTTGAATAGAAACAAGCTCTTCAATATTTCGCATTTCCTCTTCAACATCCATTCGTTCAGCCTTATCTAAAGTATCATGTGTATAAAACCCACCAATAGCTGATAATAAGATGATAATTATTATAGTAACAATTAAAGTAATTAAGCTAAATCCTTTATTATCCATGTATAATCCCCCTTATTGTATTGGTCCATATATCATAGCTGTTTTATAATCTACAATATAGCTATTACCAGTTACATTCTCTATTCCAAATGATTCAATATGTGATGAATCCATCTTTCTTACATATAAAATATCATTTTCTAATATAGTCCTTATCTCGTCAGCTTCATAAGAAGTGCTTCCCGTAATTGCAGTAACAGCATCTTCCACCGATATTTCGTCTCCAACTAAAGGAAAATTTAATTCATTTAAAGAATAATTTGAAAAACGTTCTATTACTGCAGTTTCCAATTCCGCAATTTCAGTTTTTAATTTAGTTTTAGCCGCCATATCAATTCCTGAAATGCTAACATTTACCATAATTGTCGCTAAAATAATTATAACTGCTATCATTATAATTAAAACTGCCAATGTAATTCCGTGAATTATTTTTCATCCTTTAGTCATCCTTTCCCCAATTACTTCTCTTCAATAATTTGTGCTTCATAATTTTCATCTTGCCATTTCAAGTATGGTCTCTTAACACCTTCCTCTAATGTCCATAAATCAAAGTTCCAATCAGAATAAGTAACTCTATTTTTCATCTCAGCTGGCGTTTTAGAATTAATAACAAGTGATACTCCTCCAGCTTTACTTCCTATATCTACAACATTAAGATCTAATAATGGATCTTTTTCAAAACAACATTTTAATACTTGTGCACTTGTACCTTCAACAATGTTTGTTTTTCCAATGAAGCCTCCTCTTACTGAGGCAGTAGATGGTGTATCTGTAGCAGTATAAACACTTTGAATTTCAATTTCTGGATTATTTACTGCATAAATATTTCCAATACAACCTCCAACATTCTCTATACCTCCAGAAATAGAACCTTCTGAGTAACTATCTGTCAAGCGAAATGTATTTCTACTAATTAATTGAACATCTCCAATCAATCCACCTGTTTCTGTTGTACCAGTGATACGAGCATTAGCATAGTTTTCTTTCATATCTGTAAGTGCATTAGCTTTAATTTCTCCGATTAAACCACCAACAGAACGTATTCCAACAATATTTGTATCAATAATTGTCTCTTCGCCACGATAATCTACTAAAATTAACGCATCAACACCATTTCTTTGAACTGTTCCACTATATAAAGTTCCAATTAGTCCGCCAATAGAACCATTAGCACTAATTGAAGTTCCTTTTACAATACAATCCATTACTGTTCCTTTATCATAAGAACCAACTAAAGCTCCTACAGATTCTGCTTGTGAATCTATTTCAGAATTAGTAATCTCAATATTGCTGATATTACCACTGCAAAAACCTGCAAGTACTCCTGTATGTTCTCCGCCTCTTATCTTTGCTCTTTCAAAATTTACATTTTTAATAACAGCTGTACTAGTTGCTTGACCAAATAAACCACAATACATAGTAGTCGGTCTTGCTATTGTCAAATTTGTAATTGTATATCCTCTACCGTCAAACGTTCCGGAAAAACTTGCTACAGGCGTCCAACCTTCTCCCGTTCCGTAATATCCCATATCAATGTTTTCTGACAAATAGAAAGATCCATTTGGATATTGATGTAATAATTTCATTTCTTCAGCGTTATGAATATAGTAAATATTAGCTGGATTTAACCCTGCATCAATTGCAGTAATATCTTCTAAAGAATAATATACACGTCCATTTTTGGCTTTTACGCCTTTTAAATTAACTACATCACCAGTAATATAATTAACAAAATAAGATTCATCTTTATAATTTAAGGATGTAATTAATTGCGCTACTTCTGCTGGGGTTAAATAATAATATCCATATCTATATTGTATAATTTTCCCATTTACATTAATTTCTTGTGGATTATTTTCCAATGAAGTTCCCACAAGTAATCCATCATATGTATTTGTAATATACTGATTTCCAATTGTTTTAACTACATTACTAATATTCATTACGTCTTTAGCGATTAAACGCACTCTTTCTTCACGTCTACTATTAATAATGTTTAGAAAAATTAATGCTACTACTACTATAATCATAATAAGTAAAACTACACCCGTTGCCACCAATGCTTTAATCGTTTTTTTCTGTTTGTCTTCAATTAATGAATCTTTATCATCTTTTATAATATCTTTCAATCCAATTCCCATGTGCACTCCTCCTATTATCATTTAATACTCCTAATTCTAGATTACTATTTTTGTTCTTTTTTGTCAATTAAATATTGCATTCTAAATCAATAACTTTTTCCCAATTAAAATATTTTTTCCCAAAATGTCCATAATTTGTTGTCTTTCTATATATTGGTTTTCTTAGGTCTAACGTCTTTATAATTCCATCAGGAGTCATATCAAAATTTTTAAAAATAATTTTCAAAATATCTTCTTCTGGTATTTTATTAGTTCCAAAAGTATCAATGCATACAGAGATAGGTTTAGCTACACCAATTGCATATGAAATTTGTATTTCACATTGATTTGCCCAGTTATTTGCTACTATATTTTTTGCAATATATCTCGCCATATAAGCAGCACTACGGTCTACTTTTGAAGGATCTTTTCCTGAAAAAGCACCTCCACCATGTCTAGCATATCCTCCGTAAGTGTCAGCTATAAGCTTTCTTCCAGTAAGCCCACTATCCCCAGCAGGACCACCTACCACAAATCTTCCAGTTGGATTAATATAATAATGCGTATTACTATCCAATAATTCTTTTGGAACTACTTCATTAATAACCTTTTCAATTAAGTCTTTCCTTAGCTTTTCTTGAGAAACGTTTTCGTCATGTTGAGCTGATATTACTATTGTATCTACTCTCAAAACTTTATCTCCATCATATTCAACAGTCACCTGTGTTTTTCCGTCTGGGCGTAAGTAAGGAATAATATGTTCTTTTCTCACTTTAGTTAATTGTTCTGCTAACTTTTGAGCTAACATTATTGCCATTGGCATTTTTTCTTCAGTTTCATTAGTTGCATATCCAAATACAAGTCCTTGATCTCCTGCACCATGTCCTAAAACTTCTCCTTGTTTTGTTTCTAAAGAGTTATCAACTCCTAAAGCGATATCAGGTGATTGCTTTTTTAAATTAATATATACTTTGCATGTATCAGCACTGAAGCCATATTCCTCTTTTGTATAGCCTATTTCTCTAATAGCATTTCTTACGATTTTTTCAAAATCAACATTTGCAGTTGTAGTTATTTCGCCCATAACCATTACTTCATTCCCATTAACACACGTTTCGCAAGCAACTCTCGCATCTGTGTCTTGTTCATATATAGCATCTAATATGCTATCAGAAATATAATCACAAACTTTATCTGGATGTCCTTCTGTTACACTTTCACTCGTAAATAATTTCTTCATTTTAATATACCTCCCTAAAAAAAAGAACTCCAAATGCACTTTGCACTCAGAGTTCCACATTTATATTCTCATCATTCAAAGCATCTGCTTTGTCGGTATTAGCACCTTACTTTTATGTAGGTTGCTGTGGAGTCATAAAGCCGATTCTTTCGTCCACTCTCGATAATTTTTTATTCACATTTTTTAAGATAATAATTTTTTAACAATTTCATTAATTGTCTTTCCGTCAGCTCTTCCTGTTGTCTTAGCTTTTACGCTTTGCATTACCTTTCCCATATCTTTCATACTAGTAGCTTCAAGTTCGCTAATTGTATCTTGAATAATCTTGGTAAGTTCTTCAACAGAAAGTTCCTCAGGCAAATAATTTTTTATAATTCCGATTTCTGCTTGTACTTGTGCAATCATATCTGCTCGATCGCTTTTTTGAATTTCTTCTAAAGAATCTTTTCTCTTTTTCAATTCTTTCGCAATAATTTCAGTAATAGCATCATCGTCTAATTCTTTTTGTGTATCTTTTTCTACTTGAAGGATAGCAGCTCTTATCATCATAACTGTATTTTTCTTAAGCTCGTCTTTTTCTTTCATTGCATCTTTGAAATCTTGCATTAATCTTTCCTTTAACATAGAGTCATCTCCTTCATCTTTCTATTAAAATTTTCTTTTTCTAGCTGCTTCAGACTTTTTCTTTCTCTTTACACTAGGTTTTTCATAATGTTCTCTTTTTCTAACCTCTTGTAAAACACCGCTTCTTGCACAATCCCTCTTAAATCTTTTTAAAGCGTTATCTATAGATTCATTATCTCTAATTTTTATTCCAGACATCTCTTTTCCCTCCTTCCGAAGCATAGCACATTTCTAAAGAGATACTACTTATTTAATGTGTTCAAAGCTCTTGCTAAACTTGATTTTTTTCTAGATGCTGTATTAGCTTTAATAACACCCTTATTTGCAGCTTTATCTACTGCTTTTGTAGCTACTTTGCATAATTCAACTGCTTTTTCTTTATTTCCAGCTTCTACTTCTTTTTGGAAGTTTTTAACAGCTGTTTTGTACGCTGTTTTAACCATTGCGTTTTCTTCTGTTTTTGTTTCGATTGTTCTTACTCTTTTAATAGCAGATTTAATATTTGGCATGTTGTGGCACCTCCTTTTCCTATCGTACGAAGTACAGTTTAGCACAAGTATGGCTAAATTGCAAGTATTATTTGCTAAAAACATGCGGGTTGGTATTGGATAATGGTTTTATACTAATCCGTAGGTTTTTCGGGTTAAAATTGCTTTAATTCTCTCTAACATCATTTATAATACAAAATCAAAAAAAATAAAATTTTTAAAATTTACGTAAACTTTATTTCCGTAAGGTGCATTCCCTGTTTTTGGCTATTTTACTATACTTTGCTTGATTTTTTTCGTTGATTTTTTATAATTTTCATGCTATAATTATGTTTAATACCAGAGATAAAGGAGATGTTCATTATGGTAGATAAAATTGTAAAAAGCCTTAATGCAGTGAATCCATTTTCTAAAAATATTATTATTATTAGTTCTTATCTAGCTTTATTTTTAGGCATGATTGGCATGCTAATTATTGGATATAATAGTTTCACATATCAAGAAGTAGATACGTATACTCTTGGTTCTAGCATGATTTATACAGGTGCAGTGCTATTTGCACAAATGGTAATAGGCGGTCTTATTATCGACTTCTTTAACACATTAATGCACAACCATGATGATTAAAAATATTTCTTCTTTATAAAACTAAATCTGAACATAAGTGAAGTAATTATTTTTCGGTATTCTTACCTTCACTTCGTTTATAGTAAAATAAATATTGTTGTGCAATACCTGCATATATTCCAAATTTTGCATATGCATATTCTCCTATTTTAGTTATGTTTGTACTATCAACATATAGTTCAGACATAACTTTTTTTATCCAAGTATCTACTGGAAAAGAATCCATTTTCTGCATTGAAAATAACAAAATACAATCTGCCACTTTTCCACCAACTCCAGGTATCTTCATAAGTTCTTTTCTAGCATCTTTTGTAGACATTTGTGAAATTGTTTCTAAATCAACCTCTTTATCAACTACCATTCTAGTAGCCTCTTTGATATACTTATCGCGGAATCCCAAATTTAAAGTTCTTAAATCTTCAACAGTTGCAACAGAAAGCTCCTCAGGCGTAGGAAATAAGTAATATGTAGTATCCTCATATGTAACCTTTTTTCCATATGCTTTTGAAATATTTTCTATAGTTTTAGAAATCCTTGGAATATTATTAGCTGCTGAAATGATGAAACTAATAAGCATCTCCCACGAATCTTGATTCAATATACGAATTCCATAGCCATACTCAGATGCCCTCTTCATATGCTCATCTTTTTCGCATAATACCCTTTTAATTTCTCCATAATCAGTCATTAAATCAAAATATTTTTCGCAAATATTCCTTAAATCTCCATCTACAACACCTTTTACCACAAGTATATCATTTTCTTTTTTTACATTTAATACGCCTTGCTTTATTACTCCCGTATAGCTTCCATCTATCTCTTTTTTCCAACGAAAACATTGCCCACATTCAAAAATGTGGGCAAGTTCAAAGTCCTTTACTGTATTGAACTTTACTTCATTCATTTTTCACTAATCTCCTTCTCCTTCATTCTTTTCCTCCAACATTCTCGACAAAGCGGAATATACTCATTATCGCCAACTACTATATCATTCTTTTTATTTCCCAAAAAGAATGAATATGTGGCATCACTTCCGCAATCTTCACAGACAGCCGTATATTTATACACGTGATCTGCTATTGCAAAAAGTTGTGGCATAGGCCCAAAAGGCTTTCCCTCTGCCGTCATATCAAGGCCAGCGATATGAAACTTTTTCCCCTCATATGCCATTTTTTGAATGGGTTCAACGCTACCATCCAAAAATTGAAATTCATCAATGATGTAGATTTCCGCATCATATTTTTGAATTTCTGCTATGCTTTGAATGTTGATTGCTTTTGCTTCCCCAAATCTCCTGCTCTTGATGACATTTTCTCCAAACCTGTCGTCAAGTCGCGGCTTGAAAGCAAGTAAGTTCTTATGAGCTATTACAGCTCTCTCATATGCACTGAGCAAAGCTAGAGTCTTCCCACTGAACATAGGCCCAGTATAGACAATGATTTCTCCGCTCATTTTAAGAACCTCCTATTATGATAAAATTCGACACCAACAAAATCATACACAAACTTTAAATTTATTGCAAGTACTATTTAACATTTTAAATACGAAAGTGAAAATCTTTTTTAATAATCGCAATAAATTATATAACGTGCAAGATTCTTATTTATGGCGGCCAATGGCCGCCGCTACACTTTCTTCCCTTAAACAACTGCAATAAATTATAAATATGTTCCGAAAAATCTTGATTTTGAGATTTTTTGGAACTTAAAAATCTTAAAAATGAGATTTTTCGGAACATAAGCACATTTTTAATAGTCTTTATGACAAATTGTAAAAAAGCTTTTCATTACCTCTCTTGTTTTATTTGCGTTTTTATGCTATATTTATGGTTATTAGGAGGGTATTTTTTATGTCATCATTTACATTAAAAATATTTGCTTTAATCACTATGGTAATTGACCATATCGGATTTGTATTTTTCCCAAACTCTACAATATTAAGAACTATTGGACGACTTTCTATGCCACTTTTTGCATTCCAAATAGCATTAGGCTTCAAACATACAAAAAGTAGAGAAAAATATATATTACGTATGCTTTTATTAGCTATCATTTCACAAATCCCTTTTGCACTCATGTACTCTACCAACGCTACTAGCGCTCCTCTTAATATAGGGTTCACATTCTTGCTATCACTTTTATTTTTGTATTCACTAAATGAAATAAAGCCTATTTATGGAAAAATTATAGGAAGCATAGTTATTCTTGCAAGCGCTTATTTCTTAAAATATGATTATTGGTTATATGGTTTTTCTCTTCCGATTATTTATTATTATTTTATGGAAAAACCATCAGTATTAATACCACTCTTATTTTTAGCAACTACAATGCATTGCATTTATAGAAATAATGTTTCACAACTTTTTGCTTTACTTTCTATTTTTCTTATAACATCATATAACGGTAAAAAAGGAAAATCATTTAAAGGATTTTTCTATATATTTTATCCTTTACATATGATTATTATTTTTGTAATATATAAAATATTATCATAGTCTTTTCACAAAATAGACACATTGTTCGCTTATACTAGAAAAGAAGGAGTTGATATGATGAATAACGTAAAAATACTTGTCGTTGACGATGAGGAACGTATGCGAAAATTATTAAAAGATTTTTTATCTGCAAAAGACTATACTATTTTAGAAGCTGAAAACGGTCAAAAAGCATTAGATGTTTTTGATCTTAACCCAGATATTTCTTTGATTATTTTAGATATTATGATGCCAGTTTTAGATGGCTGGGCAACGTTAAGAGAACTTCGTAAAATCTCTCAAGTACCTGTTATTATGCTAACTGCACGTGGTGAAGAACGTGATGAAGTTTTTGGTTTTGAATTAGGTGTTGATGAATATATTTCAAAACCATTTAGCCCTAAGATATTAGTAGCACGCGTAGAAGCACTTTTGAAAAGATGTTTTCCAAAAGGAAATGATATTACTGAAGTTGATGGTATAAAAATTGACAGCGTGGCACACATAGTTACAATTGACGGAAAAAACATAGACCTTAGCATGAAAGAATTTGAACTTTTAAAATATTTAACTGATAATATCGGTGTTGCATTATCTCGCGAGAAAATTTTAAATAGTGTTTGGAATTATGATTACTATGGAGATTCTAGAACAATAGATAGTCATATCAAAAAACTTAGAAAAAAGTTAGGCAAAAAAGGATTGCACATCGAAACAGTAAGAGGGTTAGGATACAAGTTTGAATAATATATCCTATTCTCTATAATTCCAGAAAGGAATAAAATTAACAATGAAAACTTCTATTAATAAAAAATTATTTTATACAATTAGTTGCCTAATTATTCTTGTTATATTTTTCATTTGGATTTCTAATACTCTAATTTTGGACAAATACTATTTAGCTGAAAAAAAACAATCACTTATTACAATTTACAACACCATTAATAGATATTATGAATCCGATAGTGATGGTACTAACCTAGAGAATGAATTAGAAAAACTTGATGCAAGTAAAAATATTGATATTGTTTTAAGAAATGGCTCAGACATCACAGTTTACACTACCTCAAAGGATTTCTCTAGGAATAAAATGCTATTATTAGATAACAATGTTTTTATTGAATTTAAATATTCTATGATGGAAGATAACTTAGAAGACGGCTTGAATTACGGCATCAAAGTATTGACTGACTCAAAATTGGGAAAAGAATTCATTAATCTTTTTGGTAAATTAAATAATGGGTTCTTAATATTTATTAGAACACCTATTGAATCTATTTCTGAGAGTGTTTCAATATCAAATCGTTTCTTAATTTTTGTTGGTATTATTTCAATTATCATTGGTAGTATTGGCGTTCTTTTTATATCGAAGCACTTAACTAAGCCTATCAAAGAATTAGATAACATCGCGCAAAAAATTTCTAATCTAGATTTCTCACAAAAATATACTGTAACTACTCATGATGAAATTGGAACGCTTGGTGAAAGCATTAATTGTTTATCCGACAATTTAGAAAAAACAATTCAAGACCTTAAAGAAGCAAACATTGAACTCGAAAAAGATATTGAAAAAACTTCAAAAATTAGTGAAATGAGAAATCAATTTATTTCAGATGTATCACACGAATTAAAAACGCCAATCGCACTTATTCAAGGCTATGCTGAAGGATTAGTTGATAACGTTATTACTAGTGAAGAAGATAAAAAATATTATGCTGAAGTTATTTTAGATGAAGCAAACAAAATGAGCGAATTAACAAAAGATTTGCTAGATTTATCAAAGCTAGAATATGGTCAAAATCAACTACACATTGAAAGTTTTAACATCACTGAAATGATACGTGATTTTCTAAGGAAAAATGAAGTTCTATTCTCCGAAAAAGAAATTTCTGTGGAATTTAACGAAGATAAAGATATTTTCGTAAATGGAGATGTGTTCCGAATAGAACAAGTTTTAACAAACTATTTAACTAATGCTATAAAAAATGTAGATGAAAACAAAAAGATAAGAATTTCTATAAAACAAAATGAAAAAACGGTTCGTGTATGTGTATTTAATTCTTGTGCTCCACTTAGCGAAGAAAACAAACTTCGTATATGGAACAGATTTTATAAAATAGATAGTTCACGAAATCGTGCTAACGGCGGAACAGGATTAGGACTAGCAGTTGTAAAAGCAATAATGGCACAACATCATACCAGTTGCGGCGTAGAAAACGTAGACAACGGTGTAGAATTCTATTTTGATTTAAATTTGCAAAACCAAAATTAATAATTATTTTTATATTGTCCAATTATTTTCTGCAATTCTTTGGTTGAAAAAGAATTGAGGCAATTTCTAGGCGGACAAACGAGGAAACCGGAGGCGTACGTTGGTACGTTGAGGATTTCCGAGGTGCAGTCCAACAACGAAATTGCCCAATTATTTTTCAACCAACAAAAAAGTATTAGCAACAAACGTGTAAAGGGGGAACCTAAATCCGAATTTGCTAATACCTTTTAAGAACTACCAATATTATATTACTATACATTTGTGTATGTTTTGTGAATAAAGAGTAAAGATTTGGCAATCATTTTACATCTTCAATAATTTTTGAAAACTCGTTTTCTTCCATAAAACCAACTTGTCTTTCTACTTCTTCTCCATTCTTAAAGAAAATAACAGTTGGTACAGATACAATGCCATAACGAATAGTCGTCTCTTGATTTTCATCTACATTTACCTTATAAAATTCTACTTCATCACCATATTTTTTATCCATTGCTTCTACAATTGGTGATAACATTTGGCATGGTCCACACCATGTTGCAAAAAAATCAATTACAACTAATTTATTATTTTTTAATACTTCTTCATTAATTTGATTATTTTCTATATGATGTATCATATTCATTCCTCCCAATATAGTATTTTCCATAGTTTTATTCTAATACATCATTTTTCTATTTTCAACTAATTTTTATATTATATTCATAAAACCAAATATTAATTTCAATAAGATAACTCATCAAATCTAATTCCATTATTGGTAGCATGTCTTTCACATCTTTAGCAGATATTAATCTCAAAATAGGAGAATTTTCATCATCTAAAATTTGCTTCAAGATTTCTCTTAAACTTTCTTCTTTGATGCTATAATCTTTTTTGGGCAATAAAACTGGATATCCAAATCTATTTGCAATTCGCTCTATGGTGCTATAATCCTGCTTCTCTACTCCTTTCTTTTTTTGAAATTCATAAAAATCTTTCAAATCAATTGATAAACTATTAGAAAATATTTTCATTCGTTGTTCTATATCTCCAGTCCATTCTTTTTGCGTATCAAATAAATCATTAGCGTTAATCCCCTCTCCTACTTTCTCACATTCTCTTATAAGCATTACCTCTTCATCAATACAAGACGGAATATCTTTAAGCTTAACTATATTAGTTATATCTTCTTTAGTTAGTTCAATTTCTTTATTTACTATCTGAATTATTGGCATATTCCACTCTTGCATTTCCTTAGGAATATATTTTTCCTTTTTAAACTCATATGGGCTATATAAAATATATTCGCAAGCCTTCAACTCTTGAATATCTTTAAAAAACGGCTTCTCCGCAACACCTGGCAATCCTTTCAAAAACAAATTAGCAAGTCCATATTCTGTAATAGCACATTCCACATCTGGAAATTCCAAAATAGCTTTTATTTCAGAAGCAAAAATAAAATTACTTTCCATTTGCAAATAAAACAATGGCTTAATTCCTAATGAATCTCTTGCCATATAAAGTGTTCTATTCTTTTTATTCCAAATAGCAAAAGCAAATGCTCCTTGCAAATACTCAACTACTTTTTCTCCATATAAATGAAACAACTCTAAAACTATTGCTTCATCTTCTAATGAAATATTTTTAATATCTAATATATTCTGCAGTTCCTCTTTATTCTGTAACGCTCCGTCCCACACTATCATATATTCATCTTCATCTTTTTCTAGCATCATTGCTTTTTTCTTTTCAGCTATATTTCTAGGAGTCCTACAACGATAAGCCATATGCGTATATAAATCATCATAAAAAGCCTCAATATCTGCACCTCTATTTACAATAGCATCAGACATTCTTTTCAAAACCAAATCCGTATTTTCTCTTCTATATGTATAATTGGTAAAACCCGCAAATCCACTCATATTAGCCCTCCCTTCAATACAACTTATGCACTAAGTATCACTTTCGTTACTTAATGCATAGTATATAACAGAGTGAAAACTCAATTATAGGAAAAGGAATGATTTTATGGAAAAAGAAGATTGTACTATTAATAACATTAAAGTAGATGGCCTTATGGCTAGCGGAAAACAATACGATTTAGAAATAATGCTTCCAGAAGATGATCGTGAAGTAGTTTACGGTGTTGTACTAGATAAAACTGGTCGTCCTGTAGAAAATGCAATTGTAAAATTAGTTGAAGTCATTAGAATTAGTTCTGATGATGTAAGAGCACCAGTTACGCATACTTTTACAAATAAAAATGGTGAATTCACTTTCGGACCTCTATGTCCTGATAGAGATTACGAAATCTTAATTTGGGCTAACGAAGTAACGCATAAAAAAGTTTGCATTAAACCTGAAAAAGATTTTGAATGTTTGGAAGGACGTCTTTTACCAAAATGCGAATTTAAAAATTGTAAAGATAATATATGTTGCGAAGAAAAAAGCGATTGCGATTATGATTGCTAAACAAAAGTAAAAATTTCTCAATCATTTACAAAAATAGTGGCTAGGAAAGCTTAATTTCCTAGCCTATCATTTTTTAACTAGACATATAAACTTTTTCATATATAATTATAGTAAATACAATACATTTATAATAAACTTAATAATAGGAGATGATTATAAAATGGATAATAGAGCAATTGGTATTTTCGATTCTGGTGTAGGCGGTTTAACTGTATTAAAAGAATATCAAAAACTACTACCTCATGAAAACTATATTTATTTTGGCGATACTGCCAGACTTCCGTATGGTTCTAAATCTAAAGAAACTATCTGCAATTTTTCAAAACAAATTGTAGAATTTTTAATAAATCAAAATGTAAAACTAATTGTAATTGCTTGTGGTACGGCTAGTGCTATGGCTTATAATACATTGCAAAAAGAATTTTCAATTCCTATCATAGACATTATATCCCCTACTGCAAAACAAATAAAAGATGATAACATTGGAGTAATTGCAACAAAAGCAACAATTAAAAGTAACTCATGGGAAGAAGAAATTCATAAATATTCTCCTAATACACATGTTACCTCTCTAGCCTGTCCTCTATTTGTACCACTAGTTGAGGAAGGTTTTGCTACCTCAGAAATTACACCATTAGTAGTAAAAAAATATTTATCATATTTTCATGAAATACCTATATCCTCTTTAATATTAGGTTGCACACATTATCCAATTTTAGAAAACGTTATACAAGATGAGTTAGGAAAAGAAATAAAGTTAATTAATCCTGGCACATATTCTGCTATTTACGCTAAAGAATACTTAATGCAAAATAAACTCTTACATAGCCAATCATCTGATGGAAATATAATATTTTACTCTAGTGACAATGAAGAATATTTTAAAAATATTGCAGAAACATTTTTTCCAATACATAACTATGAAATACATATGGAACAGATGAAAGCATAAAAATAGCCTTTTTATTAAGCCCCTGAATTTGGTATTGATTTTTAAAACAAAAAAATATATACTTATATATAAGGAGGTGCACAAATGAAAAAAGAAAATGGAGTAACATTATTTACTGTCATATTAACTGTAGTAGTAGCACTTCTTATAGCTTCTACTAGCATAATTGTTGGTAACAATTTAATATTAGAAGCTAAAGAACAAAAACAAGCCGAAAATTATGAAATAGTATTAGAAGCCGTAAGAAGAGAAATCACAAAAATAGAAGCAGGTGGAGTTATATCACCAGCAGTAAATACTTATATAGGGGTTCAAAATCCCGTAATCGCTCAAGATGCAGAAGAAAACGATGTATATGCAGGATCGGATTGGTATTTATTAGAACCATCACATTTATTGCAACTTGGAGTTGATAATATTGAAAATAATTATTTAGTAAATTACAAACTCGGAATTTTAATAGATATAAACGCAACAAAAGATATTGTATCTGAAATCGAAAAATATTAACATTTGGAGGTGTTAGTTATGGAAAATAGATATGATGTTTCTGATGGAAACTATGAATGTAATCATAAAGATGAAAATTTCGGATTACGAGATTCTAATCCTATTAAAATGTATGGTGATAAAAAACAAAAAAGATTAGCTAGAAAAATGCAACGAAATGATGTTTGGAAAACAAGAGATGAAATAAGTACAGGCACAAGTTCAAGTACATATCAAGAACAATTAAATGAATTTCGCCGTCAAAAAGGTATTAATGCTCCTCAAAAATCTCAATCATCACAGGCTTTTCAAGCAATTCGTGCTATAATTATATTTTATGTACTTGCTATAATAATTTCAGCTTGCTCATCAATTTTTAGATAAATACTTTAAATATTAACAAAGCTCTGAAAGCTTAAAGCTTTCAGAGCTATTTTTAACTTAACCCTATATTATTCAGCTGTGTATGGTAACAAAGCAATATGTCTAGCTCTCTTAATTGCAGTAGTTACTTCTCTTTGATGCTTTGCACATAAACCAGTTACTCTTCTTGGCAATATTTTACCTTTTTCACTAACAAATTTCTTTAATTTATCAGCATCTTTATAATCTATAGCTAAATTTTTATCTGCACAAAACATACAAACTTTTTTCTTAATTCTTCTTTGTCTTGGCATTGAATCATCATCGCTATTATTATTACGATTATATCTCTTATTACCTTTCTTGTCTGCCATTACCTTTTACCCCCTATCTTTTCTAATCTCTTAGAATGGTAAATCGTCATCTGTTACAGGTGTGAAATCACTAGAAGTTTGTGTTGCATTAAATGGAGCATCTACTCCATTAAATGTACCTCCTGTAGCTTCAGCTTCTCTTTTGCTATCAGCAAAATAAGTTTCTTCAGCCACTACTTCTGTAACATACACTCTTTTTCCATCCTTATCATCATAATTTCTAGTTTGAATTCTACCAACAACACCAACTTGCATACCTTTTTTGAAATATTTGCTACAAAATTCGCCAGTTTTATCCCATGCTACAATGTTAATAAAATCAGCTTGTCTTTCCTCTCCTTGCTTTGAAAATCTTCTATTAACGGCAAGAGGAAAAGATGCAACTAAGGTGTTATTTGTTGTTGTATAACGAACATCTGGATCTTTTGTAAGCCTTCCCATTAAAATAACTTTGTTCATTTGGAAGCCTCCTTTAATCTTTCTTTATTACAATATGTTTGATTATTTCATCAGTAATATTGTAAATTCTTTCCAATTCGTCAATGAAATCTGGATTGCTACTAAAGTTAATTAGCACATAATATCCCTCAGATTGTTTACTAATTGGATATGCTAATTTCTTCTTACCCCATTCTTCCACTGATGTAACACTACCATGTTCGCTAATCAAAGTAGTAATCTTATCTACCGTTGCTTTCGTAGCGGTTTCGTCAAGATTAGAATTGATAATAATAATGGTCTCGTAGTTATTTTGCATATTTTACACCTCCTTTTGGTCTTATGGCCCTATTCATTAAAATAGAGCAAGGCGGTTTCACCGCTTCCTAATAATACCACGATTTTACAAAATTAGCAAGTACTTTATTACAAAATATTTTTCTGCGTGGTTACTAGATAATGGTTCTATCCTAAATAATTCCTATGTGCTATGTAGCGGCGGCCACTGGCCGCCATTAAGGCAAGGATACAACAAAATTTTTTCTTTAGTGCACTACAACACAAATTATGCAAAAGAAATATATTCCAATTTATGGCGGCCACTGGCCGCCGCTACACTTGCACTGACATTGTTTTGACGAATATTATCTAGTAACAATTATTCTTGAACAATTACAGGACGGAAAGAACACTGTTCATCAGCATCACCAGTTTCAGTATTGAAACTGAATATACCACTTGATGAGCCTCCTCCAACAGGGCCGCCACGAGTAAAGCATGGAAAATTGGAAATTGGCAAATTGGAAAATGGAAAATATGAGTGATCACCATTCCAACTATCAGTAGAAAAATCAGAATTAGATGTTTCATAAACAGCATCGCCAAAAACACTTTCGCTGTAAGAAGTATATTCATATTTTTCATATGCATCTCCAAGAGAGTCCGCATATGGCATATCAGCTCCTTTTAAATAAGCAGCAACATACTCGATGGAACCTCCAGCCAAATC
>CANQLS010000002.1 GCA_947624765.1 uncultured Clostridia bacterium | reverse complement strand
GATGTAGCTCAGCTGGCTAGAGCGACCGGTTCATACCCGGTAGGTCGGGGGTTCGATCCCCTCCGTCGCTACCAAAGTTTTTAAATAAAGTTAGGTTTACCTAGCTTTTTTAATTTCTAGAAATGTAAAATAGACTAGATGAATAACATATTTAATTGTTCATAATTGTGTATTATTTTCATTACTTTTGAATTTTATTTGTACTATTATTGTTTATAGATGAGTTATCGAATGTTGGCGATTGTAGCCTTCCTCCGGTAAACCTTTTTATTGTGCTCTTATCTATATCATAGACAATATTATTGTTACTAATATTTTTTTTGCATCCAATTATAATAATTTTTCATTAAGCATATTTACTTTATTTTCAATGTTAGATGTAAATTTACTTTTTCCGTCTTCTACTTCATTTATGTTTACTATTGGTAAATTAGGGGGGTAGTGTTAGCATCTTCTGGAGTTAATTGAGATATTTCATTAGGGTTTAATATTTTATTATTAGTTTGATTAGTTTCAACAGGTGTTATTATATTTTGAGAATTATTTGTAAATTTTTGAATATTATTATTAATAGGTAATGGTACAGATTGACTTTGACTGTTATTTGTACTATCATTGTTTATAGATGAGTTATCGAACGTTGGCGATTGTAGCCTTCCTCCGGTAACTCTTTTTATTATGCCTTCATCTATATCGTATAATAAATTTCCTTTAGAAATATTATCTTGCATAAATTTATCATAATTATTTCTACCATAAGCACTCGTTAATACATTTGAATTTATAAAAACATCATTAATTCTTCCAGTGCCATCTATTTTTATACTTGCTATTACTGGCCTATCTTGATTATCAGCTAATTCAGTTATTACTACTATACTATTATCATTTGTATTAGATTTAAGTACATTAAGAGGGTTAGCTATTGCATTTGGAAGTTGTTTTACTAAATCTATACCTAAATCATGGTAATTTGCATCTCCATATTTTCCATTTTTTTGGGTAATTGTTTCTAAATGCTTTTGAGTTAATGTTATAGGTAAGTTTTTAAAACCTATCTCCTGCAATATTTGAGGTGTATTCTCACTAACTGTTAACATATTTCTTTCAGGGAACGTTCCATTTACTACTTCATCAACTTGTTTAGAAAATATATCACTATCATTTTGAATATTTTGATTATTTACTGATACATTATTTTTTATAGTAAATTGATCTACTCCTTCATTAACATTAAAATTAGAGTTTCTACCTTGTATAGTATTAATTGTTGATGCAATATCACCTAATTCAGCGGCTAAAGTCCATGAAAGAAATTTTTCCATAATTCTTTATTGTTAAACTTTTTTCCTAAATAGAAAAAATAAATTTGGACAATAATCCTGAAATATGTTATAATATTTAACAATTAAAGAGATAAAAAGGGAGATATTTATTAGGAGGAAAAATATGATTAGTACAAGTAGTTATAATAATTGGCAGTCAGATAAATATAGAACCTATTCTATCTCTGGTAATCGTGGAAAAGATGCTAATTATCAAGGAGAGTGCTATCCAAAATTAGCCCCGAAATTATCTTTTTGGGAAGTATGGCATAATAATATAGGTAAAATTTCAGAAGAAGAAAATAATAGATATTATGTACAAGAATATTGGCATCAAGTTTTATCAAAATTAGATCCTGAAGACGTATTTAGAGATCTTGATAATTCTATTTTACTTTGCTATGAACCAAATACAGAATTTTGCCATAGACATATTGTTGCCGCATGGTTTGAAATATTATTAGGTGTAAAAGTTCCTGAATTAAACGCAAAAGATTATCAAATAGAAGAAACTGATAGACCAGAATATATTAAACAATATTTAGAAGACGCCATGAAATTAAATAGAAACATGCGAGGATTTAAATCATTAAGAGCATTATATTTATTTGAAAAAGGCGAACAATTAGAAGCAAAGGCTGATGAACTAGAAGAGAAAACTGGCAAATGCTATGTTGGTTATAGACAAACAGCTTGTTTCTTAAGATGTGATGCTGATATGGCAGAGGATGAATATAGAAGACTACAACATCAAAAAAAATTAATAAGAGAACGTAAATAATTCAATAAGGTCTAGTAATGCCGTATTATAAAGTAGGAGACAGTAAAACTGAAATCATATACTAATATGAAATTGAGAAAAAAATTACAAAATAAAGGTATTACACTTGATAAAAAAAGAAACAACATTTTGATAAATTAATGAATAATAAATAAAAATAGTCATAGAATATTAGTGTTACATATTTACATTAATCATAAAATATAATGATATGAATATGTAATGAAATGCCTCTCTTTTTGAGAGGGAGAAAAAGGAACGCTGTTCCTTTTTTTCGTATTATATAAAAAATCAACTAAGATAATAAAGGATTATCAATTATGTCTAAATTTTAGATATACCAAAAGATTTTTACTAAAGCTTAAAAACTTTAGTTTTTTATTATAAACATAAAAAAACCTCATTAAAGAGGCTTTTTAAAATAAATAAATTAGCATACGCAATCTACATAAGTATCGCTTAAACATCTAATTGCACATAAGCAACCGCAATCCATTGTAAAGAAAGAATTAGTCGAAACATATGGATTTAAACTTGTAGGATCGGGATTATCGGCAAGTACTCTAAATGTGCAGCAGTTTCCTTCAATTTTTTCAACTCTAAATATACTTGAACATTCTGTTCCAGTTGTTCCTGTACAAGTTATAGTCGTATCCTTAACAGTAGGCATACTCCAAGGAGTACCATTAGGTTAAATATAGTTGTGAAATACATTACTTTATTAATTCTATTTTAATAAAGTCTGTATATCCCTTTCTATATTTTTTTACATCTACTTCAATTATATCTATAAAGCTACGATAAAGCAACTGCTTATTTTCCCTTGATAATTCATTATAAATATCTAACCATTTCATATTTCTAAGTTCTTTTAATTTTTTTATATCTACTTTTGGAGCTTTTATATTAATTTTATTAATTTTTTCATTTATTATTTCAATTTCTTCATCAGCTTCATATTCAGACATCCAACCTTTATTATAAGAATTTATAATTCTTTTTTTCTCTGCTTCTAAATTTTTGATAGCATTTATATTTTTAGTAGTATCACCATTATCTACATATTCTTTTTTTAATTTTGAAATTTCTTCAGTAATGACTGATGGTAATATTTCAATTATTCTATTTTCGATCACTTCTTCTTTAATAAATAAGTTTTCACATTGGCCTGAATGAGCATATTTGCTACATCTATACCCAAGGTAAACTGTTTTTTTGTCTCTTGATTTAAATGAACTACCGGATAATCTATGACCACATGCACCTTTAATTATGCCAGAAAATAAATATATATATTTTTTCTCACTTTTAATATTTTTATTTTCTCGTAAATCATTTATTCTTTTCCATTTCTCATAGGTTAAATATGGTTCGCAGTAATTTTCATTATCTCTTAAGCAGCCATAATAAATTGGGTTTTGCAATATTCTTTTTAAATCAATAGTATTAAATCCACCTTTATAAACAAATTTTGGATATGTATCATTAAGATATTGTACAGTTTTTATTAAAGAAGAGGTTTCTTCATACTTATTAAACATATCATTTACAAATTGTTCTTTCTCTAAATCTTTTATTACAATTTTTTCATTATTAGCATTTAATCCTATTTTATATCCAATAGGTAAATTACCTGTTATAGCTCCACCATGACGAATTTTTTCACTAAACACATCCTTTATACGTTCTGATATTCTTTCGCGCTCAAATTGAGCAAAAATGCCTAATAAACGTATAAACATTAATCCCATAGCGGATGTAGTATCAATTTTTTCAGAAGCACTTTCAAATCCACAATTATTTTCCTGTAGTTTTTTTATAATATTTTCTAAATCAGATACTGATCGAGATATTCTATCTAATTTCATTACAAGTATTTTAGAGAATTTTTTATTTTGCATATCTTCCATCATTTCTTGGAATTTAGGCCTATTAGTATTCTTTCCTGATTTTCCTTGTTCTTCATAAATTTTATAAATATTATAATTATTAGATTCGGCAAGTTTTATTAATCTTTCTCTTTGTGTTTCTAAAGAAAAACCATCTTCAACTTGTTGTATTGTTGAAACTCTAGTGTATATTGCAACTTTTATTATTTTATCATTTTCCATATTTAATCTCCTTATTTTATTAAAATTTATTGATAAGGAAATTAATTTATGTTAAAATTAAATAGGATTTCCTTATCGTGATTGATTGGGTTTCCCTAACTCTATTGAGTTAACCTCTATTCTGCTGTAACAGAATAGGGGATTTTTTTTATTCTTTTATTTCATTTTTATCCATATAATTTATTATCAATCTTATTTGGCAATTATCATATCCATTGATAATTTTATTTTTTTTATCATCAAATACTTTATAATAACCTTTATCAAGCATAATGCCACCGAAGGTTATAATTTTATTATTAACTATTTCATTTACTTCTATATTATATTTTTTTGGTATTTTTCCAAAGTAATAGTCATTTGAATGCATGCTATAAACAACTATAAATGCATCATCTTTTTCGCTCCATTTTACTTCACAAGGTAAATATTGATTGTTACATTCATAAACTTTAAGTCCATAATCTTCTATTTCATCATCTGAATAGCCATCATATAAATCATTTTTATCTAATAATTCAAAATGTAATAAAGTTCCAATTAAACTATGACAATCATATTTATTTACATTTTCAAGCATACACTCAAATTTTTTGGATGATTTTTCTTGTTTGCTTTCATTAATACGTTTTTCTTTATATTTACAATATAAGTAAATAAACAACCATATAAAATAAGTAAATATTACTAATAGTATGGTAACCCCTAATTTTTGACTAATTACCCATTTCTCAAAATTGTTTAATTTTCCCATAATACCTCCCATTGTTTTTTATTTTTTTAACAAAAAACTAATATATTTATCTGCATCATCTTCATATTTATCTATGTAAAATTCAAACATATCTTTATTAGCTTGGCATAATTGATTAAGTTCAATATGAGCAAGTTCGTGCAAGATAGTTTTTTTCTTCTTATAGTAAGATAACTCATTGTTTATTGCTATATTATATATACCTTTGTAATAAAACACAAAACCATGAATATAGCTTGGTAATTTAATATAACTAATACTAGCATTATAATTATTTAATAATTCTTGTTGACCAATTACCCCCTCAAGTAATTCTTTCAACATAATACTTAATCCTTTCTATATTAAGTATCTATACTAGCATACTTGTTTTTTCTAGGTTTATATACGTAATCTTTTTCCTTTAAATTTTTACATTTTTTTAATAAATCATCGATTGATGCCATAAGCCAATTATTAGGATAATAATTATTATTTTTACAATAATATTTGCTTTTTTTTATAACTTTTAAATATTGAATTGCTTCATCAATTTTATTTTTTTTAATCATTATTGATATTTTCCCATTGTACCCAAAAGGAAGATAGGGGTCTAGTTTAATCATTTTTTCATAATTTTTTAAAGCCTCATTAAATTGATATTCTTTTTCATAAATTTCAGCAAGATATTTTGTCAAATCATATATATGGTCTTTTTTTTGAATTTCAAAAGTATCATTTATATTTCTAAATTTATGTATAAAACTTTCTTCCCATAACTCATTATTTAAGTATAATTCAAGATAGTGTATTGCTTTATTCCTATATTCTTTATTAGACCAAGCATAAGTTATTGCATATATATATCTTTTTTGCGGAGTATTTGGTTCACCACAAACTTCGATAACTTTGTTTAAAATGTCTTGCCTATCTTTACAATCTTTTAAAATGTATTTAATAAGTATTTTTTCTAAAAATGAAGAATTATATCCAACTGATAAAGTATGAAATATATTTAATGCTAAATTAGGATTATCTGTAAGCTTTAAATTAATCATTCATCTTCTCCTAATTCCTTATCTATTTGTTTTTTTCGCGTTTCAACAAAATTATTAATAATTTCTAAATCATCTTTAGGTAAATCTTTAACTTTATCAAATAATATAGCATAGTTTGCAAAATTTTGATTATTAGATTTAAAGTTTTCGTTTTCATCATATGCCAAATAATCCATTGAACATCCCATAAATTTAGCAAGCTTTCTAATAGTTGATAATCTTGAATTATCAGCACTTTTTTTGTCATAAAAATCCTTTAATGTTGTATAAGGAATATTAGCATCTAAAGCAAGTTTTTTTAAATCTTTGTAATTATTGTCTTTCATAAATTTGTCAATTTTATCATTAAAAGTCATTTTTTCCCTCCTTATCTGTTTTAATTATATAACCAAAAAAGGTAAAAGTAAATAGCAAAAAAACGAAGTTTCGTATTTTTTATCAAAAAATATATTGACAAAATACGAAATACCGTATTATAATAAGTGTGTAATACGGAATAGCGTATTGAAAGAAAGGAGTAATAAGCTAATGTACCCAAATTTAAATGCAGAAATGGCAAGAAATAATATAACGCAAATTGATATTTCCAAAAAATTAAATTTAAGTTATTCAACTGTTAGTGACAAAATTAATGGTAAAAAAGATTTTAAGTTAAAAGAATGTAAAGAAATAATTTTAAATTTGCTACCAGGCACAACGATAGATTATTTATTCGCTACGAATGTTGATAGTGAAAATAATGTAAATGGTAGTTAAAGAGGAAAAAATATGATTTCTAATTATTTAAAAGAATACTTTAAAAGTAAAAAAATATCTCAATATGAGATAGAAAGAAAAACAGGAATAAGCCAAAGTAAGATTAACTTATCATTAAATGGCAAGAGAAAATTAACAGCAGAAGAATTAATAAAAATTGCAATAAAGTTTGATTTGAATTTAAACAAAATAAAAGAAATCATCTAGCCACCAAACTTATAATGATTTCTTATATACAAACATACGAGATAAATAAATCCTATCAAAATTTATTTATCAAGAGTTTAAGATAGACTAATGCGAGTATTTATTCCATTACTAACTAGAATTAACCCAGTCTAGTACGGGATACCTATTTTTACAAGTTTGTTTCTTGGTTCGTTAGACTAATGGATACTCCCATATTGTTGATAGCAATATAGTTGCATTACTTATGATTTAAGAGTTGTCTTTCTCGACTTACTAAAAAGTAAGTTGCCTCGTAGCACATAAGACTTAAAAGTGTCTATGCAAGGCAGAAATTATTAAAAGTTTGATTTAGATCAACTCCCTCTGCCAATGTAGGCCATTAAAGTATATCAAAAAGTAATTAGAAAATCAAATAATTTATTAAAAACTTGTTACAGCAAGTAAAAACCAATCAATCACAAATTAATTGTTAATTGAATACATAAAATTAAATATAGGAGGAAAAGCTTTGAAAAAATTAGAAATGACAAAAAGTCAAGTAGAAAGATTTATCTACACTTTATATAAGCTTTATTCAAGTCAAATTGGCGTAAAAATAGAATTAATAAAGGAAGGAAAGGAAAACAATGAAGAAGATGAAATTAAAACCATGGGTTAAAGATTTAGTTTTTGGAATATACTTTGGTATTATGATCTGCTTAATAATTATCTTTGGATTTGGAGTATAACATGAAAAATGACATAAAAAAAGAAAAATTACTAACACGCATTAAATAATTTTTCTGTCAATAATTATACCACAAATAACTGAAAATTGAAAGGAAGTATATCAAAAAATGGAAAAGGTAACGTATTATGGCTCAAAAAAGGATGTTTAGTTTAAACGTCGTTGATACTGATAAGTTTTTGGAGATGCCAGTAAGTGCAAGATTATTATATTACGATTTAGGTATGAGAGCTGATGATGATGGATTTATCGATAATTGGAAGAAAATACTAGTCTTTACTGGATTAAAAGAAGATGATTTAAAAATACTAATAGCCAAACAATTTATTATTCCTTTTGAAAGCGGAGTAATAGTTATAAAGCATTGGCGATTAAATAATTATCTTCAAAATGATAGATTAAAACCAACCATTTATCAAGAAGAAAAAAGCAATTTAAGTTTAGGAAAAGACAATGTATACACTTTGGATACAAAATGTATACATAGTATAGATAAGATTAGTATAGATAAGAATAGTATATCTGTAGTAGAAGAAGAAAATAAAGAAGAAGAAACAACAACAACTAGCAAAGAAATCGAGGACGTTAAAAACGAGGACGTAACTTTGCTTGAATTTACAGAAAAAATATTTGGCCGACCTTTAGGAGGGACCGAAATAGAAGTTATAAATACTTGGGAAGATAATGAACTTACAAGATATGCTATCAAACAATCAGAGCTAGCAAGAGCCTTTAATGTTAGATATATTTCTAGAATATTGTATGCTTATAAAAAAGAAAATATTAAAACAGTAGCAGAAGCAGAGGAAAGAGAAAAAAACTTTCAAGAGAGCAAGACTACAGTTAATAAAACTTTAGAGCAAAGCAAAAAATTAAAACAATGGGAAAATATCTCCAAAAAAGAAGCTTCTCCAGAAGAAATAAATGAATTAAAAACATTGCTAAACGAAGAGAACAAAGAAAAGGAATAAAAATGAAAAAAGCAATTATTGAAGTAATTGGGGTAATGGTTGCAATTACATTAGTCGTAATAATACTTAGTAATAACAAAAACAAGTTTGAGTATTATGATTTAAATAATAATTTTGGTACAAGTTCTAAATGTAAAATATCAGATCATGATGAATTAATTTGCAAGAAAGGAAAAGAGTGGATTAAAGTTAATCAGTACTCTTTGGTACCTAATAAATGATATTTGGTTGGAAGAAAAAATATGACAAATTAAATGAAAGTTATGATAGTTTAAAAAAAGATTTTGCTAAAAAGTGTGAAGAAGCTACTGATTTAAATATAGAAGTAAGTCATTTAAATTCAAGCATCGAAAATAAAATCGGAGAAATAGAATTTTTAAACATTCAAGTAAAAACTCAAAGTAGAACAATTCAAGAGCTAAAAAAGGAAAATCAAGATTTGAAATTATCTAATGAACATTTAGAAATGGAAAATAAAGAGTTTTATGAACTTAATGATAAGCTTTTTAAACAAAACCAAAATTTAAAAAGTGATAGATATTTAAAAGTAAAACTTAAACCTGATAAAACAAAATCAAAAAATAAAATGGGAATAAAAAGAGGAGCTACTAAGATAGCAGTTAAAAAAGAATTAAAAGAGAAAAATAAGTAAAAGGAAGGAAATAAAAAAATGGCAAAGAATTTATTAAATAATTATGTTGAATTGAATGAGGAAGATAAAGAAAGTTTTTTAAAACTTTTAAGAAAAGATTTAGGATGTACAAATAATAAAAAATGTTACAAAAAATTAGAAGAAATTACAATCGGAGGGGATTTATACTTTGTATTAGATTATAACGAAGAAACAAAAGAATTAACAGTATGCATGAAGGACTTAATAAGTAAAGAAGACATGAAAAAATACTTTATTGATAAATGGTATTTAGATAGCGATTGTGACGTTAGATACAACTCTGATGTTAGAAACAATAAATATGAAGATAGTTACATTTATAAAGTTTTAAATGGTGCTTGGAAAGAAGATAAATTAAAAGATGTAAATTTAGTAGGTGACGTAAGATTACTTACCAAAGAAGAAGTAGAAAGCTTAGATGATGAGCATAGAAAAACAGATAGATCAAGATATGGCTTTTGGACAATGACACCTTATAATGATATGAACGAATTAAAAAATGGAGAATATGCTGATGTGTTCTATGTGCGTGATGATGGCGGCCTCGACAGCGGTTGGGTTTATAGCGCTTTTGGTGTGCGTCCAGTAATTACACTGTCAACTGAAACACTGGATTAGTTTCAAAATTGCCTCGTCAATTTTGGTAAATGCGATTTGAAAGGTTAAAGTATGAACAAAGAAGAAATAAAAAAAGAAAATAAGGATTACACAAAATTAAATATTTTTCAAAAGATGAATTTAGCTACTAGTAAAATTCAAAGTGTTACAAAAAAATTAAAAATAGGTGAAGGAACAAAAAGCGAATATAAAGCTGTTAGTGAAAAAGATGTTTTGGATGCAGTTAAACCAGTTGAAGAAGAAATAGGAATTTATAGTTATCCATATTCAAGAAATATAATAAAAGAAGAACGCGCTACATTTCAAAATAAATTTGGCGAAACTGAAAATTTTATAATTAGAATAAAAACAGTCTATAGATTTATTAATATAGACAAAATAGACGAGTATATAGATATAACAACTTATGGAGATGGTATGGATAGTCAAGATAAAGCTCCTGGTAAAGCAATGACTTATGCAGATAAATATGCATTATTAAAAGCTTATAAAATAAGCACTGGCGATGATCCTGACAATAATAAAAGTAAGGAATTGAAATTAACTCAAAAAGATACTCAAGATTTACAAAGCATGTATATTCCAAAAATTGATGCTTTGGTTGCAGAAACAGAAACAGATTACGAAGAACTATTAAAATATTTTAAAGTAAAAAGCAATGTTGAAATGACAATTCCACAATTAAGACAGGCAGTTGCGATATTAGAAAAGAAAAAAAGTAAAAGTAAGGAAGAGGTATTTTAATGGAAAAACCAATTTTAAAAAATGAGATAGAAGCAAAAATAAGCGGAATAACAACTGTTGAAGATAATATCTCTGAAGCAAAAGAATATGCATTACAATTAAAAGAATATTATTCAAAATTAGTGTTTAGCAACGATCAATTAGAGGAAGCAAAAACAGAAAGAGCAAGCATTAATAAAATTGTAAAAAAAATATCAGATTATAGAAAAAATATTGTAGCGGAATTCAACAAGCCTATTGAAAAATTTGAAAATACCGCCAAAGAAACAGAAAAAATATTAAAAGAAACAGCGGATTTTGTTGATGCTCAAGTAAAAAACTATGAAGATAAAATAAAATCCTCAAAAAAAGAGGAAATAGTTAAAATATTCAATAATTTAGTTGAAGAATATGATTTCACAGATTTATTAAAATTTGAAATGGTTTTTAATGAAAGATATTTAAATAAAACTTATGAATTAGAGAGTGTAAAAAAAGACATATCAGACAAATTAACTAAGATATCTAGTGATATCAAAGCAATAAAGGATTTAAATAGCGAATATGAGGTATCATTGATAAATAATTATTTAAGTACTTTTGATTTGAGTAAGGTTATCGCTGAAAATAAGAGATTATACGAGTTAAAAGAACAAACGAAAAAAGCGCAAGAAAATATTCAAAATAATCATCAAGAAAAAATTGAAAAAATGTTGCAAAAGGAAGTTCCTGGTGAAGAAATAGATCCTATTAAAGAATACACGCTAAGAATAAAAGCTCCATTATCTAAATTGCAAGCTTTAAGAAAATTCTTAGAACTCAATAATATAGATTTTGAAAAAGTGGAGTAGGCCATGATATTCTATATCAAATTAACTATAATTTAGGTAATTACAATGACTTATACAGGAACAAAATTAGAAATTAAACAATTTTTATATAAACTAGATGATAAAACTATTTGGGATATAAAAATAGAAAAACATAGGAATAAAAGAAGTTTAGAAGCCAATAATTATGCTTGGCAATTAATTACTGAAATTGGTAATGTATTAAGAGTTTCTAAAGAAGAGATATATTTGCAGATGTTAAAAGATTATGGCCAAAGAGAATATGTTTGCTTACTTGCAAATGTAGATCCGAATAGAATATCAAAATATTATGAATTACAAGGAACGTTTAAACAAAATGGTAACACGTTTAAAAGCTATATGTTTTATATTGGAACTAGCCAGTATGATAGTAAAGAAATGTCAATCTTCATAGATGGGCTAGTTCAAGAAGCTAAAAATTTAGGAATACAAACTTTGGAAGATATAGAAATAGAAAATTTAATTAAAGAAATGGAAAAAGGAGAGAAATTAAATGGAAATTAAAGTAACAATTAACAAAAATATTGAAACAAAAGAGGGAAGCAGATTAAGAGGCTTTGCAGATATAGAAATTGATAACAAACTTGCTATACATGGTATAAAAATAATTCAAGGGGCTGAGAAATTATTTGTTGCTATGCCTAGCAAAAAAAGAGATAACAAATTTTATGATATAGTTCATCCGATTAATAATGAAGTAAGAGAAATTATAGAAACAGCTATTTTAAATGAATACACAAAATAATAAATTAGACAATGCTGATAAAAAAATTATAAAATCAGCTTTAAAAATAGCTCATTTGAAATATGACAAAAATAAGAGCTTAAAAGATAATATGATTTCAATAATAGAAGAATTAATAGATGTTATTGATAGTAAAGATGATGAAATAAGAAATTTAGAATTTGATATTCAAGAAAATTATCGACCAATACCAAATTCAGACAGAGAGTATCCTTATGATTGTTAGGAGGAGAAAATATGCAAGAATATGAGATTATAGGAAATATAACTAAAGATTTAAAACTAGAATATAGCAAAGAAAATAAACCTTATTTAGTAATACCAGTGGCAGTAAAAAATAAGGAAAATGATACAACATACATTAACTTTGTTTGCTTTGATAAAATGGCAGAAACTCACATCAAATATTTATCTAAAGGAGATAAAGTATTCATTAAAGGAATTATTAAAAATAAAGTTACAGAATATCAGGGCAAAAAAACTTATGGCTATACTTTTTATGCCAATCAAATAAAATATTTAGTTTCAAAAAATCAAATAAAAAAGTCTGAAGAAACTATTCAAGATACTATTAACCAAGTTGAACATCCAGTTGAAGAAGATCCTTTTAAAGAATTTGGAGATAGTATTGTAATATCAGATGATGATTTACCTTTTTAGAATTAATTTTAAAAACCACAACCCCTTGAAATACCAACTTTCTTTTTTCTAATAAGCCGAGTTTTTGTGGCTGTTGGGCTTAATATATTTTAGGAGAAAATATGAACAAGTTAAAAATAGAACTATACAATGATCATTTTGAAAATGCTAAAAGATATGGAATACCTCACGCACAATTAATTATAGCTGATATTCCATATAATTTAGGCAATAATGCCTATGCAAGCAATCCTCAATGGTATATTGATGGTGATAATAAAAACGGCGAAAGCAAATTAGCCGGAAAAAGTTTTTTTGATACAGATAAAGATTTTAAAATAAATAACTTTTTTGATTTTTGCACTAGATATTTAAAAAAAGAGCCAAAAAAATTAAGCAATGATGGCAAAAGCAATGCCCCTGCAATGATTATATTTTGTGCATTTGAAGAAATACCTATGGTAATTGAACAAGGCAAAAAGCATGGATTAATGAAAAATTATCCATTAGTATTTATTAAAAATTATTCTAGTCAAGTTTTAAAAGCGAATATGAAAATAGTTGGTGCAACAGAATATGCGGTTGTTTTATATCGAGATAAGTTGCCTAAATTTAATAATAAAGATGTATTTGGAAATAGCAAAATGATATTTAATTGGTTTGAATGGAAAAAAGAAAGCAGTAACGATTACCCTAAAATTCATCCTACTCAAAAACCTATATCTTTATTAAAAAAATTAATAGAAATATTTACAGATGAAGGCGATGTAGTTATAGATCCTGTTGCAGGTAGCGGTTCTACATTAAGAGCATGTGCTGAATTAAATCGAAATTGTTACGGGTTTGAAATAAAGAAAAAATTTTATAAATTAGCTAAAGAAAAAATGTTATCAAACATAATGATACAAAAATCTATTTTTGATAGCGAATATAAGGAGACAATATGAAAGGAGAATATTTAAGCATAGAAAATTCAAAAAAATTAGAAAATTATGATAAATTAGCAGCAGAAAATACTATGCTAAAATCAAATAATATAAACCTTGATCGTTTATTAAAAGAAAAAAATAAAATAATTGAGAATTACAAAAAAAGAATTAAGGAGCTAGAAGAAGAAAATAGCTCCTTAAAATCTAATAATAAACAGATTGATATATTTGGAGGCTAAAATGAAAAATAAAGAAATAACAATGTTAGAATTATTTAAATTAATAGAAGATGGTAAAGCTCCCAAAAGAATAAAAATTTATGATGAAATTTATAAATTGCTTGATATTAAAGTAGATTATATAAACGAAATTGACAATACTCTTTTATCTACAAACTTAACAAGAACACTTAAATATAATTATTTGCCAACAATGTTACAAATAAATATTGAAATTCTACCAGAAGAAAATGATGATTGGGAAGAAATAGAAGAAATTGATATTAATTTAGGAATATTAAATATGACTGGCACAGAGAAATATATAAGCAACCATGTCAACAAACTTATTAAAAATCAAAAATACTTAAAAGAAAAAATGGAGAATAGAAATGTGTAATTATTGTCGTTTTATAGGTAAAGAAATACATGGTAAAGCAATTAAACCAAATGAATTTAAAAAAACAGCAGGATATATAGAACCTAAAAATTATAGAGATTATTTAGATTTGTTTATTTTAAAAAATGAAAATGATGATAAGGCAGGTTTAATGATTGATAACGGAAATGGTTATAGATTTATTGATATAGATTATTGCCCTTTTTGTGGAAGAAAATTAAATGAAAAGTTGGAGAATAAGGATGAAATTTAAAGTGAAAATTAAAAATATTGGTGAATCAATATTTTATATAAAAGCAAATAGTGAAAAAGAATTAAGAAAGAAAACAAGGAAGCGGATAGAAAATTTAATACAATTTGAAATAATGCCTATTGATGATGAATTTATAAAAGAAATAGAAAAGTTGGAGGGTAAAGATGAATAATGATGGTATAAATATTTATGAAGACAAATGGTTAAATAGTGAAATAACCTGGTTAAAAATAGATAGACCTGTAAGTCCTAAGGATATTAAAACTTATTTAAAAATAGCAAATATAACAATAGGTATTACTAAAAAAATAAATTGTTTTCAAAAACTAATGTATAAATTATTCTTTGATATTGAAATAGAAAAGTTGGAGAGTAAAAATGAATAAAAATGAAATAATAGATTTTCTTAAAAACTATGATATTAACTATAAATTTTTAGATAAAGAAAAATATTTATTTGTTTCAAAAAATAATGTATCTCAAAAAATACCTTATTGGGAATTTGAAAATACAGATATTAATTTTAAAACTATAATTTGTCAATATTTATTAAATACAGAAGAGTTGGAGGAAAAATAAAATGATTACTTATTTTATGTTTAAAGATTTTATATGGGATGTTATTATTCAAGACATGATTTTAAATGGAGATACACTTGACAGAGTATTAGGAATTGCGTGGCTTCCTTTTATAACTATTTTTAGTTTATTAGGAGTACTTTTAGATTTATTTGGCATACCATTATACTTATTAATTGGTTTAGTTTATTTAATATTAAAATTAATAGAAAGGAAAAAATAAAATGATTAGTGGTGCAAGCGAAGAAGAATTGGATAAATTAAATAAAGATAATTATGGCTTTACAATGAAAGAAATAGATGATGATTTAGGAAGATATATGATTAAATATAGTGATTTATTAAGAGAAAAACAACAACTTATTTCTTGGCTTGAAGATAAAATAAAAAAATGCAATAAATCAATAGGAACTGATTTATTAAAAACGAATGCTACACATAGCAATAAAATAGTAGAAGTAGGTGCTTATCAAGAAGTCTTAGATTTTGTTAATGAGGAGATAGAAAATGAAGACATTAGAAGAGATTAGAGCCACTAGAAATTTATTTATTGAAGCCGAAGCTCCAAATGATGGAATGGGTGGCTACTATTATGATTCGATTAGTGGAAAAAACTTAAATTTTATATTTAGTTATCAATTAGGCTGGGAGCATTTATCAGTAAGTATGCCTAGCAAAACTCCTACATGGGACCAAATGTGTAGAATGAAAGATATTTTTTGGAATAAAGATGAAGCGTGTGTAGAATATCATCCTAAAGAAGAAGACTATGTTAATATGCACCCACATTGTTTACATATATGGAAACCAACCGAAGAATATTTGCCAACACCACCACATATATTAGTTGGATTTAAAAATGAAGAAGAAAAACAAGCATTTTTACAAATGGCTAATATATTTGGTGTTCAAATTAATAAGTGGAACTATAACAAAAGGGATAAAGGTGATAAAGATGAGCGATGAACAAATTGTTGAATATGTAATGGACATGATAGTAGATAATTTAGCTAAAAGAGATTATTGGATAGAAATATTTTATATTAAAACAGATAAAACAAATAAAACTTTAATCGGTCATATAGATGGATTGATTAAATTATTTACTAAAGCTAAAGAAATACTAGAAAGTAGAGGTGATAAAGATGAGTGAAGAAGTAAAAGAAGCAATTATGCAATTTGAAACAGCTATTAATTTTAAAACAGCCACAATTATGCCTATGGAATATAGTATAGATATTGAAAATGCTAAGGTATTATTAAAATATATTGAGCAATTACAACAAGAACATAATGCTTTAATTGAATTTGAAAAGTGGCTTATAGATTTACAAAAATATGCTGAAAGTAAACAAACTTATACTATATCTCAAAAATTTGAAAAAAAACATCTTGTTGATTTATTAAATAATATTCTAAAAAAATTACAAGAATTGAAAGAAGGTAACAATGAAAAAAACAATGATTGATTATATTCAAAAGCCAAAATTTGATGATATATATACACCTGCTTATGCTATTAAGCCATTATTAAAATACATTCCTAAAGAAATAGAAAAGCAATATGGATATAATTATGAATATCGAAAACCTATTATATGGGAATGTACTGATTATGGCAGTAGTAATATTACAAAAGTATTAAAAGAAAATGGATATGAAGTAATATCTACACATAAAGATAATTTTAATTTTTTAACTGATAACGCCGATTTTAATTTTGATATGATCATAACTAATCCACCATATAGTCTTAAAGATGAGTTTTTAAAAAAGTGTTATGAGTATAATAAACCCTTTTGCTTATTATTGCCTATTACAGCATTAGAAGGCAAAACCAGAGGGGAGCTGTTTAGAGAAAAAGATATACAAGTTATAGTTTTTGATGGTAGAGTTGAATATTTAAATAATAAAAAAGGAAATTGGTTTAATACAAGTTGGTTTTGTTGGAAAGTATTACCTAAACAATTAATATTTGAAAAATTAGAAAAGGAGAATGAAAAATGAGATATAGTGATGAATATATAAATAATTTAAAAAATATGAATATTGATGAAATGAAAAAATTTTTAGGAGAAGATGAAAAACTTTCAGGTTTAATTACACAAGAAAGATTTGAAAGCATAAAAAAGGAATTAGTAAGACAATATGAATTAAATAATGTTATTATGGATTTAATATCTAAATATGGTTTTGATTGTTTAGTTATTATAATTGAAAAATGTTTAGGAGAATTAAAAACATTTACGAAATTTGCTACTTCACTTTCACAAGATAATTTTAAATATGATGATACTTGTGAATGTTGTTGCCAACTCGATAAAGATGAAAGTAGTAATAAAAATGAATGAAGAAAAGATTAAAGAAGAACTTAATAAAGTATATGAAGGTGAAAGCTGGGATTATTTAACTAGTTATATTTTAAATTTACAGAATAAGTTAGAAAATAAGCAAAAAATTATTAATGAATTTAGCTTAGTAATTAAAAAATGGAGAGAAAGTGTTGATAATACGACAGAAAGCTATATATATGGTTTAGGCTTATTAGAAATGTTTGAAAAAATATTGGAGGATAATAAATAATGAATAAAGATATTACATTGGAAGATTTAGGGTGGCAAGAAATAGAGCCATTTGGAGTGTTTAAAAAAACATATAGAAAATTAGATGAAATAGTTGAAAATGAAGAAGAACTTAAAGAAATTGTTAAAACTGATAAAAAATTAAGATTTGTATATATTGATTTTACTGATTTGTTAGGTAAAACAATTGATATAAATATTCAAGAAGTAAATGCTAAAATTGAAAACAATGAGATACTTGTTGAAAAATTAGGAAAAACAAGTAAAATAGCAAATGCACAAATAAGTTTATCAATGGATGAATTACAAGCAATATATAACAAATGCAAAGAAATTGGGTGGTTAGATGATTTAGAAAGAGGTAAAAATGAATAAGGATAAGTTTTTAAAAATGTTAAACGATGCTAAAGAAGATGAATACGGTCGCCTATATGTTTTAGGTGAATATGATAATAAAATTTATTTTGGAACTATAACAACAATATGTGAAGATATATTTAATATGACCAGCGAAGAAGACACGGCTGAAATATATGATAGGCACTTTTTTAATGATGACACTTTGGAATGCTATGTTGTATCAACCAGACATAATGAAAATAATTGTTATAAGATTGGAGATGAATAAAATGGAAAAAAGAGAATTTATCAATAAATTGGAAAATGTATTTGTTGGAGATATAAAAGCTTTTTATGAAATATTACAAGCATATACTAACATGCAATATAAAATTGATAGAGCGATAAATTATACAAAAAGACATTTTAAAGAAATGGTAGCAGATAAAGAAGCACAAGAATTAATATCAATTTTACAATATGAGGAAGTGAAATAAAATGAAATTAAAAAAAATAATAAATAATTTATTTTGGATTATTATAACAGTTTTAGCAATACTCATAATGGTTGATGCTATATGTGATATTGTAATTCATGTTAAAGTAATAAGCCAAGGTAATTGTATAGAAATTAATAGCAAATATTATTGCGAGGTGATATAAAATGAAATTAGAAAAAATTGTTTATATTGATTATATAGGAGGTATTGAAAATATTTCTTCAATAGAAGACGTATTGATGAACGTTAATGTTGGAAATATGCTTTTAGAAGATTATAAGAATTTAAAGAAAATGGAAAATAAAAAAGTAAAACTAACTTTAGAAATAGAAGAACCAATACTTGATGATGTTGAAAGAAAATATTTAAGTGGTGTTATTAGACCTTTTAGGAATAAAATAAAAAATATTAGAAAAAAACTTTATGATGATGAAAATGAATTTATTATTATAACATTTAAAGATAACGATTCTATGACGTTTAAAAATTTTGAAAAAGGTTTAATGTACAAAAATATGGAATTAAATAAAGAATATACATTAGAGGACTTGGAATTATGAAATTAGAAGTAGGAATGTATTGTTATATTAAAAACTTTAGAGAATATGGAATAGGTATCATTGATTGTATTTTAGATAATAATTTGTGTGTTATAGATTGCCAACATAATGCACATACAGTTTCTTGTGATAATGTAATAGCAAGCCATAATATTATAGATTTAATTGAAGTTGGAGATTATGTTAATGGTGAATTAGTATCAGACATAACAGGAGAATATTTTAGAATTGGCGATGTATCACATAATAAGCCTTGGTTATCAAATAATATTAAAACAATTTTAACACATGAACAATTTGAAAATAATTGTTTTAGAATAGGAGATTAGAATATGAAAAAGGGAATAGTAATTAAATTTGATAAAGAAAATGAAAGAAAATTTTATGATGATTGGAATAAAAAAATAGATTATAATTTATTAATTATATCATTATTGGAAACATTAAATGATATTTGCAAATATTATAATTTAGATTTAAAAAAACAAATAAATAATTATTTAGAATTAGGATCATGTGATGATTATATAGGAGATGAATAAAATGACAAAAGAAGAGTTTATAGCAAAGTTACAAATGGTTTATATAGGGGATAGAAAAGCTAAAGGAAGGAGTAGAAAACAAAAATAGTGGATATATTTGGTAAAATAAAAGAAGTGAGTATAATCTTAGATGAAATAGATGATTATAGTGCTTCTATGCCTGAAACGTTAAGTTATTATGATAATAAAGTATCGGATTTATACCATAAGTTAGAAGATATGAACTTAACAGTACCTAAATGCTACAAATATTGTAAAGAACTGAAACAAGTTCTAAATGAAAGAAGAAAGCTCAAAATAGATATAGCTATAATGCAAGTTATTAAAGATAACAAAACTAAATTAATTAGTACAAAAGATAACAGAAAGATTTTACTATCCAATTTAGGTACAACTAGTAAAAAAGTAAGTACAAAGCAAAAACCTAAAATATATACTGAAGAAGAATTAATAGAAAAAATAGGAGTATAAAATGGGGAATATAATATTTAAATATGCTAGATATGGATTTTATTATAATCCAGTAACAAAAATTATTACATTAGAGAAACTTCCAGTAAAAACATTTTATAAATTAAAAATAGATCTACTTATAAATAAAATAGAATATAAAGATATAATTGTAGGAGTGTAATATGAATGATTATATGACTATTATTCAAGCTTGGGGAGAAATAGTAGGTTTGAACAATAAAATAAATTTGTTTGAAACACTAAGAGAAGTTAATGGAGATATAAAATCATCCAAAGTAAAAGAGATATTAGTTCAAGGTGGATTTATAAATAGTAATTCTATGCTTAACATAATTATGAAGAAAGATGAGTATACAGACAGATTAAAAGCCTTATATGATAGTAAAAGGGCATATGAAGAATACATTGAAAGAGAAATAGATCGCCTCAAAGTTACTGATATTCAATTAGCAGTAGCATTTTTAAAAGATTATAAAAAAATGAAATGGCAAGATATAGCTAAGAGATTAACTTATTCAAAAGCCCAAGTTCGCAGATATTACGACGAATATAGAAAAAATGAATGTCAATAAAAGATGAGCACTTTTGAGCACTTTAGATATGTTATAATGTCTATAATGGAATATATATAAGATATTTCAAACATTTTATTTTTTCAGGATACAACAAATTTTGTATCTTTTTTATTTGAGAGCATAAAGTTCCTTTATTTACCTCCTTTAACTAGTAAATAACATTTTATGCTTTCAAACAAGAAAATTTAATACCTATATATAGTTGAAAATAAATAATAGAAAGAAGGTAAATAGATATGCTTACTCCAAAACAGGAAAAGTTTGTGCAAAACTTAATAAAAGGGATGTCACAAAGAGAAGCATATAAGAATTCTTACGATGCTTCAAAAATGAAAGATAAAACTATCGATGATAAAGCGTGTTTGTTATTTAAAAAGGCAGAGATTAGGGCTAGGTATGAAGAGCTTTTAAAAAAAACTGAAGATGAAACTATAATGAGTGCAAAAGAAAGAAAAAAATGGCTTAATGATGTTATTACAGGTAAAATAAAGCAAAATAAAAAAGAAGCAAAAATTTTGGATAAGATAAAAGCAATGGATATATTAAATAAAATGGATGGAGAATATACTTCAAAAGTTCAGATTGATAATCCTAAAGCAACAAAAATATTATCATCTATCAATAAGCAGTTAGGTGGTAAAAGTGAATGAAGAAGTATTTCCATTAAGTGAAAAATATATAGATTTTTTACATCATAAATGTGAAGCTGAATTTCTTGAGGGGACAACTGCCGCTGGTAAAACAACAGTGGCTATTCCGAAGTTTATGTTTAGAATTGAAGAAACAAATAGTTCTAAAGCTAGTATAATAGCTGGGTTAGACTTAGGAACTATTGAAAAAAATATTATAAATTCAGATAACGGCTTGATGGAAGTATTTGGCGACTATGAAGAAGGTGGACTAATAGAATATAATCCAACCGGTAAAGGAAAAATTAGAATGCCACATATCATTTACCATACAGATAAAGGAAATAAAATAATATATGTATTAGGCTATGACGATAAATCGAGATGGAAAAAAGCTTTGGGAGGACAATGTTATGGTTTATTCATAGATGAATTTAATATTGCTGATATGGATTTTGTTAGAGAAGCATTTATGAGAGCAGATTATAAATTATGTACTCTTAATCCAGATGATCCAAACAAAGAATGTTATACCCAATATGTTAATAAATCTCGACCAATAGATAAATATAAAAATGATGGTCCAAGTGAATTGCTTAAACAGTTAGACCAACCTCAAATAGCAGATTGGACTTGGTGGTACTTTAGTTTTGAACATAATTTAAGTTTAACAAAAGAAAAAAAACAACAAATAATAGATAGTGTACCAACTGGAACTAAATTATATAAGAATAAAATTTTAGGACTTCGTGGAAAATCTACAGGGTTAGTATTTAGTAATTTTGATAGAAATAAACACGTAATCACAAAAGAAGAAGCAAAGAAAAAGAAATATGTTTACTTTAGTTCAGGATTGGATACAGCTTATTCTCAAAAGAGCCCTGATACGATATCAATGTTATTTATGGGAGTAACTGATAATAGAGAACTAGTTATATTAGATGAAAAAGAATATAACAATAGAGATTTAAATAATCCTATTGCTCCAAGCGATACAGTGCAAAACTTTATCGCTTTTTTAGATAGAAATCAAAAAAAGTGGGGATTAGCAAGAAATGCATTTATTGATAGTGCCGACCAAGCAACTATAACCGAATTAAACAAATATAAAAGAACACATCCATGTATTTATATTTTTAATAACGCTTATAAACAAATAAAAATTATAGATAGAATAAACCTACAATTAGGATGGTTACATACCGGGCATTATTTAGTTGTAAATACTTGCACTAATCATATTGCAGAACTAGAAACCTATAGTTGGCAAGAAGACAAAGATAATACTCCGGAAGATGCCAATGATCATACAATTAATGCTAGCCAATACGGTTGGATACCATATAAAGATAAAATAGGTTTAGATATTAAATCATCGCAAGATGAACCTGTTAGATATGAAAATAGATTTAGAAGATAGGAGATGAAAGGATGGGAAAAATAATGGACATAGTAAAAAATAAAATGCAATCTTGGCTAGAAATTAGAGATAATTCACCAAAAGCAATAATTGTTAATAGAACAGAAGATTTACAAATATATTTCGCAAAAAATAAATTATGGTATATTGGCGAAGCATCAGAATTACAAGAATTTTATAAGCAAATAGAAGGCAAAGAAACAACCTTTTGGGGAAGTGTTCCAACAGCTGGATTAGAAATAAAAAAAATACACAGTGGACTACCAAAAAAAATAATTGATAAATTAACAGATATAGTAATAGATAACTATAATGGCGTTGAAAGCGAGAATACTGCAAAATTAGAAACATGGAAGAAAATAGCTAAAGAAAATAATTTTGACAAATTACTACATAGAATTTTAGGAGAAACTATTTGTTTAGGCGATGGAGCTATAAGATACTCTTATGATAAAGAAATAAGCGATTTACCAATATTAGAATGGTTCCCTGGCGATATGATAGATGTTATTTATAGAAGAGGCAGAATTTATGAAATTATTTTTAAATGTTATTATGAAGAAGACAATAAAAAATATTTATTAAAAGAGCATCGTGGTTGGGGATATGTAAAATATGAATTGTTTGATGGTGATAATTTAGTTTCACTAAATACAATAGGCATCTTAAGCAAACTAAAAAATTTATCATTTGATAAAAATACTATGTGGGCAGAATTATTTAAAGTAGACGATAATAATAAATTTCCTGGTAGAGGTGCTAGCAAACTTGATGGAAAGTATGATGCTTTTGATAGCTTAGATGAAATATTAAGTCAATGGGCAGAAGCTGTAAGGATTGGAAAAGCGATTAAATATATACCCGAAAAGTTGGTGCCAAGAAATAGAGATACTGGAGAAATAATGCTACCTAACGCATTTGACAACCAATATATTTTAACGGATTCAGACATGTCACAGGAAAGTAAAAGTGAGATTAAAGTTACTCAACCAGATATTCCAAGTGATAAATATTATCAATCTTATGTTACATATTTAGATTTATGCTTGCAGGGATTAATAAGTCCAAGTACTTTAGGAATTGATACTAAAAAAATACAGGATCCAAATAGTGCTTATGAAAGACAAATGGAAAAGACAACTTTATATACAAGGCAAAGTATAATAGAAGCATTAAATGAATTTATGCCAAAAGTTGTAAATGGTGTTTTAAAATTTTATGAGCAAATACAAGGAAATAAACCTTGCGAAGATATAGAAATTAATGTTAATTTTGGCGAGTATGATAGTCCATCATTTGATAGTCAAATAGACACTATTACTAAGGCTAAAAATGGTGGAATAATGAGTATTGAAACATCTGTTAAAGAACTTTATGGGGATAGTAAAGATAAGGAATGGATAGATAAAGAAATATTAAGGTTAAAAGAAGAGCAAGGTATTACTGAAATGGATGAGCCAAGCATAAATCAAGATTTAAATTTGGATGTGATAGATGAACGATTATAAAATTAAAGAACTATATGAGCAAATGGAAAAGGAACTCATAAGTTCTATGAAAAGAAATTTAAAGAGACACCTAAAAGAAGAAGATGAAGTTGGCTTTGAATATCCTCAATGGCAAGCTGAAAAATTAAAAGAATTGTCAAGATATAGAAGGCAAAATAAATCAATCATTGGAGAATATACAAATGGAATTAATAAAGAAGTTGCAAAACATATCCAAGAAGAATTAAAACAAGGATCTATTAATGCTATAAAACAATACAATAAGATACTAGGTGAAAAGTTAAAGCCTAGTAAAATAATGAATAAGAGCTTTTTTAAAACAAACGATAGAAAAGTAAATTCATTAATAAAAGTTGTTAATAATGATTTAAAAACTGCTAATACAAGTGCTTTAAGAATGATCAATGATCAATATAGACAAGTTATTCATAAAAGTGCTTTTTTTGTTGGAAATGGAGTATTTACAGAGCAACAAGCAGCAAGAATGGCAACTGAAGAATTAAGCAAATTAAAACTAGCAACTTTAGCAATAGATGAAGCCAATAAAGGTTTTTTAACTGGAGGATTAAATTGTATACAATATAAAGATGGTAGAAGAATAAATATAGCAAGTTATTCTCAAATGGCAGTTAGAACAGCTAATTTAAGAGCACAATTAATGGGAGAAGGAGATTTTAGGAAATCTATAGGAAGAACGCTAGTACAAGCAACTTCGCATGGTGGAGCTTGCCCAATATGTCAAAAATGGGAAAATCATATATTTATTGATGATGTATATAGTGGTGGAACTAAAGAAGATGGTAAATATATGTTATTAAGTGAAGCAATGAAACAAGGATTCTTGCATCCCTCATGTAGGCATGGTCTAACAACATACTATCCGGAACTCGAAGGCATAGAAGATGAAAATGATGAAGAATATCAAACTGACTTAGATTATATCAATGAAAAATTAAACTATATCAATAGAAATGTAAAAAAATATAAGAGGATGTCTTTGGGTTCAATAACGCCTGAAAATATAGAATATTATAATAATAAAAAGAAAGAATGGCAGAAAGAAAAAGAATTGTTATTAACTAATTCAATAATAACTAATAATTACTGTACAGATGATACAAAAGAATTTATTGATAGTATTGATGTTAATAAAAAAGCAACCTTGAAAGATGCTGAATTTATAGATATTAACGGTAAAAGATACTATAAAAATAAACAAAATAAAATTATTCTCAAGTTTAACGAAGATACTGTAGCAGAATGGATACGAGATGATTTGCGCATGGATGTGGAGTATTTATTTGACATAACAGAAGATGAAAATGTTAAACTTGGTGACTACAAAATTAACGAGCAAGAGATTTGGGAATTAAAAACAATTAAAGGTAATGGCAAAAGAACATTAGACACCGCTATTAAAGATAAAAAAAATCAAGCATCTATATTTATTCTTGATTTAACTTATTCTGAAATGGAAGACATAGAAGCTATTAGGCAAACTATTGATATTTTTAGAAAAAGGGAATGGGTTAGTAAAATAATTCTTAAAAGAAATAAGGGTATTTTAAAAGTATTTAATAAAAAAAGAAATTGATTATAGCTCCTAGCGGAGCGAAACCAATTTCTATAAATAGATTATACAATATTTTTAAAAATATGTCAAATTATTGATAAATGTCTTATATTGTGGTATAATACCTATGTATAGGAGATGATATTATGGAACAATGGAAAGACATAAAAGAAACAAAGGGTGTTTATCAAGTAAGTAATAAAGGCAGAGTTAAAAGAGTTGGAAAATATTCAAATCAATTTACAAGTTGGTATGATGAAAAAATATTAAAACCAGCAATCCACGAAAGAGGTTATCCATTTGTACAATTATCATTTCAAGGGAAAATATTAAGAAGATACATACATAGATTAGTGGCTGAGGCTTTTATTCCTAATCCCAATAACAAGGAAACGGTTAATCATAAGGATGGGAATAAAACTAATAATTGTGTTGAAAATTTGGAATGGTGTACTTATTTAGAAAACAATATTCATGCTTATGAAAAACTAGGTAAAACGCAAAAAAATAAAAAGGGAAGCATTCCAGTATTACAATATGATTTAAATGGTAATTTTATAAAGGAATATCCATCAATACGAGAGGCACAAAGGCAAACTGGAATTGCTGCTATTGATAAAGTATGTAAAGGTGTTCAAAATAGAAGCCAAGCAGGTGGATATAAATGGAAATATAAGGAGGAAATATGATAGCAATAGGAATAATTTTATTGATAATTATGTTTTTTATAATGTGTGTGCTATCTAAAATAGCCACAGAATTAGAAAAAACAAGATTAGAAAATAGAGAAATAATTAATGTTATTAATAAAGCACTCAAGAATAAATAGAGTGCTTTTGTTATGCACTACTTTATAGGTAGTGTACTAATAATTGTAGGTAGATAGAAAGAAAGTAGGTAGATATTATGATATTAAAGATACGTAGAGAAAAAACTAAAGATAATGGTTCATATGGAGAAACTGAACTTATTACTGAATATTATAGTAGCAATAAATTTTATGGAACAACTTCTGTTATGCGTGATGATAAAAACGAAGATATATTTTTATATGATTTTGACGAATTGGATAATATAGATGGCAAAAATATACATTATAAGACTAATTTTGTATATTTAATGAGTGATAAAGGCGAAACAATAGAAAGAATAATATAATAAAATAATTAAATGCCTACATTATTAGTACAGTGCTTATAAATAGCACTATCATATTGCCGATGTCGGCATTATGGTTCGAAACTCGATATTTCTATCGAGTTTTTTCATGTCCAAAAAGCTTATGACTTTAAAAGGTGCTGATGACATTCAAGTCTTTAAAAAGTATGGTCAATCAAGACCTAAAAAAGAATAGTCAATCAAGACTTAAAAAAGGAAAGGAAGAGATTATGAATAATAATCAAAAATTACCTCTTAATATTCAGTTATTTGCTGAAGATGGAGGTACAACACCAGAAGTTACAACTGGTCAAAATGTAGCGACACAACAAGTTACAACCCCAGCTATTGATTATGGCAAAATTCAACAAATGATAGATAGTCGTAATCAAAGTAGCGAGGATAGTATTTTAAAGTCTTATTTTCAAAAAGAAGGATTGAGCCAAGAAGAAGCAAAAGAAGCTATTAAAAATTTTAAGACTCAAAGAGAGGAAAATAAGCAAAGAGAAAAAGTAGATAACGAAAATCTACAAAATCAACTTAAAGATAAAGATGCCGTAATTTTAAAACAAAAAATAGAGCATGAAGCTCTATTACAGGCATTAGAGCTTGGGGTTGATACAAAAACAATACCTTATTTAACTAAATTAGCCGATTTTAGCAATGTTGTTGATGAAAAAGGCACAATTGATAGTGAAAAGGTAAAAAATGCTTTAAGTCAAGTTTTAACTGATGTTCCAGGCTTAAAGCAAGATAAGGAAAAAGGAACAGAAGGAGTGCAAGTAGGTGCTGATACCTCTAATAGCGCTCAACCTAGTGGAAATTTATTTAATTTTGGTTTCACTGGGGTAAGAAAACATTAAAAATAAGAAAGGAATGATAAAATATGGCAAAATTAAATTATGCAACAGAATATAGTCAAGAATTAGCACAAGCTTATCCTTATACACTATACTTTGGAGCTTTATGGTCTGCAGTTAAGCCAAATGTAAAATTCTTAAATAATAATACCGTAGAAATACCAAGTTTAACTGTAAAAGGTAGAAAGGATGGAGACCGCGATACTATCGGAAGTTTTAGTAGAAATTTCGATAATAATTGGGAGACTAAAACTTTAAAAAGACATAGAGTTTGGGAAACTTTAGTACATCCTCGTGATATAGATGAAACTAACCATGTCGCTTCTATCGCTAATATCACTAAAGTAATGAATGAAGAGCAAAAATTTCCAGAAATGGATGCTGAAGCAATTGATTCTCTTTATACATTAAAAAATGAAAAAGAAGCAGTTACAGCATTAGCAAAAGGCACTGTTACTGTTGAAAACGTATTAACATACTTTGATACTTTAATGGATAAAATGGACGAAGCAAGAGTTCCAGTAAACGGCCGTATCTTATATGTTGATACATTTACTAAAACAATGATTGATACTGCTAAAGACGTTGTAAGAACTAGTGGTAATAAAGTTCTAGGTCGTACAGTATCAAGAATTGACGAAGTAGATGTAGTAAGTGTACCAACTTCTTTAATGAAAACTGCCTTTGATATTAAAGCCACTGACGGATTCGCAGTTAAAGAAGATGCTAAAAACGTTAAAATGTTATTAGTACATCCAAGTGCAATTATTCCATGCATTATTTATGAATTTGCACAATTAGAATCACCAAGTGCTTTATCACAAGGTAAATATGTTTATTATGAAGAATCATTTGAAGATATGTTTATCTACGATAAGAAACACGATGGTATTCAATTTATCGTAGAAGAAAATACACCCTAGTGAGCCCGAAGAGGGCAAAATTAAAGTAAGTGCTCCTAGTGGGGAAACTTCATTAAATCTTGGTGAAAAGACAGTTCAAGATTTATGTGAAAACTTAAGCATTGATGATACTGGAAAAGTAACTGGTGCTTTAAAATATGTAGAAAACTGGACTGAATTTTCAAAAACTGATAATACTGGAAACTTTATTCC
>CANQLS010000001.1 GCA_947624765.1 uncultured Clostridia bacterium | reverse complement strand
TAAAGCTTCTATAACAGCTCTTGCTCCTAAATATGAACCACCTATTCCAATTACAATTAATAAATCTGAAGTTTCACGAATTTTTTTAGCAGATGCTTTAATCCTTTGCCATTCGTCTTCGTTTTTTTCTAAATGAAGCCAACCTAAAAAATCATTTCCAGCACCAGTACCATTTTCTAACATCTCATGTGCTTTTTCTATTTTACTTGAATACTTTTTTCTTTCCCTTTCTGTTATCATAGAACGATTATACATTAACTCCATAAGTCAACTAACCCCTTTCTTTTGTAAAAAAATTAATTTCTTAAATTTAAATTACGAATAGATACGTTAAGGATTTCCGACGTGCAGTCCAACAACAAAATTGTCCCTCGTTTTCAACCATATACTTGGAAAATAATTGAGGCAATTTCTAGGCGGACAAACGAGGGTACCGGAGGCGTACAATGGTACGTTGAGGATACCCGACGTGCAGTCCAACAACAAAATTGTCACCCATTTTCAACCATATACTTGGAAAAGAATTGAGGCAATTTCTAGGCGGACAAACGAGGGTACCGGAGGCGTACAATGGTACGCCAAAGGATACCCGATGTGTAGTCCAACAACGAAATTGTCCAATTATTTTCCAAGAGGTGTCTTTTCGCTAATTATATAACGCGGTCTCCCCTTAACTTCATCATAAATTTTTGCAATATAAATTCCAATAATACCTAAACAGCCCAATACGCAAGCACCAATTAAAAGTTGTAATAAAATAACAGTTGTAAAACCAGTTAAAGCATGTCCTATTATTTTATTTACGATTGTTTGAATACCTAAAACAATTGCTAATACTAAGAAAATAATAGCTAATAAAATTGTTAAATATAATAATGAAGATGAAAAAGATGTAATTGCAGTCATTGCTAATTTGAATAGCGATTTCATATTAAATTTCGAAGTATCGCCCTCACGTTCTTTCATTTGGTATGAAATCTGGCATTTACGAAATCCTACCCATTCTACAAGTCCACGGAAAAAAACTTGAGATTCTTTTAAATTATTTATTTCATCAACTACTTTTTTATCTAGTAATTTAAAGTCGCCACCATTTTTTAAATTATATCCTGTAAACTTATGAAGAATTCCATAAAAAAGATTAGCACTAATTCTGTTTTTTAAACTCTCTTTACCTCTTACTTCTTTTATGCAGTCTACAATTTGATAGCCCTCTTTCCATTTTTCAATCATACTATCAATGTACTCAGGCGGATGCTGTAAGTCCGAATCCATAATTATAACTGCATCGCCTTTTACTTCTGCCACACCCGCGCAAAGTGCATATTCTTTTCCAAAATTTCTACTAAAACGAATTCCTCGAATTGATGAATTTTCCTCATGTAATTGACTAATGATTTCCCATGTTTTATCTTTTGAACCATCATCAACTAAAATTAATTCATAATCATATTTATTCATATATTTGCAAATTTCTTTAATATGTTCATATAAGCATTTTTCTTCATTATATGCTGGAATTACTACTGAAAACATAATAGCCTCCTAAATCTCTAATTATTCATACAAATTATATACTTTTGTGCTATAGTAAGTCAAGGAAAACTCTGCCTTTTCTTTTTTTATGTTTTATGGTACAATAAAGCAGAAAATTTAGAAAATGAGGTGTAAACAAATGAAAAAGTATCTTCCAATTATTTTTGCTATTTTAACTTTCATTATTACTTTCTTAGCTAATTACAATGTTTATCTTTTTGGTGATGATTACTTCTATGTTACATTTTCGCAAGGAAGTATAAATGATTTTTGGAATCATCATATAGAACATTATACACTTATTAATGGTAGAGCAATTGTGCATTTTTTAGTTTCAATTTTTCTTGCTATCCCTTCTATTTGGTGGAAAATATTTAATTCTTTTATGCTGGCTTCAATTGTATATTTTGGTTCAAAAATTGTTTCTAAAAATACATTTTGGGCTGGACTTGTATTTTTATTAGGTACATGTAGCATTGGTATAAGTGTATCAAGACAAAGTATTTATTGGCTAACCGGTTCGTTTAACTATGTTTATCCTGTTTTTTTATTATTTACATATTGGTACTCTTTATTAAAATATCGTGAAAGCAAAAAACATTTTTGGCTACTTTGTATTCTTGGATTTTTGTCCGCTGCTACTGTTGAACAAGGCGGTATGATGGTTTTTGGATTAACACTTTTATTATTCATTAAAGATAGAATAACACATGAAACATTAGATAAAAAACAAATTTTACTTTTAATTATTACACTTATAGGTGTTTTGTCAGTAATACTATCACCAGCAACTTTTGTAAGATATGAGTTAGAAAATCAAGAAAAATTACCAATTATAGAAGCTTCTATTCAACTAATAAAATACTTACTAAACTCGTACTTCTTAACAACATGGATGCTTCCAACGCACATTGCTTTTGCACTACTTTTATATTATAAAAATAAAGAACATAAACTTATTTCTGCTTTAATATTATTTAGCATTCCGCTATTTATTTATGGTGCTTATAGCGTTACGACCGCCGAAAATTTCGGTATAACAAAAATGCTTGTATTACTTTATTTAATTATTGTTTATGCTTACGGTATTATTACGCTTATCATACAAGAATGGAAAACAATGAAAGATAATTCAATGATTTTTACTATTGCAACTATTTTACTATTTGGTTCTCAATTGATGTTAGTAGTATCAAGTGTCTATGGCGAAAGAAATTTAATTTTTGGAATTTATATGCTATTTTTAATGGTTGCATACTTAACAGAAAATATTCGTATTACTCCTATTAGTAGCATATTTGCTGGAATTTTTGCATGTGTTTGCATTTGGAATCAAATAACAATTATTCGTGGTTATCATGAATCATACTTAGTAGAAAAAAGAAATATTGAAAAAATAAAAAATAATACAGATCAAGAACTAATATTAGAAGTACCAGATATTAATTATACATGGTCAATGCCATATGTTAGTAAATATCATGAGTATTATTATAAGAAATATTATAAAATAGATGATGCTGTAGAAATTATATGGGATTTTGAAAAATAATTTTGTTGGACTTCACATTGGGCACCGAAAATATATATATGATACGTTTTCGGTGTCTTCGTTTGTCCGCCTATAAATCTTTCTTAATGTTCGCTATTAACTAAACAATTAAGTATATTTGCTAAATATTTCATTGCTATTTCTGTCTCTTCCATTGTATTGCCGGTTGCCCCTACTTCAATAATCAAAGTTTTGTCAGAAGTGTGTTGATTATATCGTGATGTGCTTAAATGCATATCGCGAAATAGACCGGGATACATTTCGTTTCCTTTTTCTTGTAATGCTAAAGCAAACTTAAAATTTTTCATCCAATTATCATGTTCCAATCCTGCATCATTTGTGCCTACTACAATCATTAATTTAGCTGATGTTTCTCCATTGATTTCTGCAGTCGGTCTAAAATTTGCATTGCCTGATAGAGCATCTCTATGAATATCTAAAATAATATCATAATTTCTTTCTTTCAAATGTTTTTCTACGGTGGCAAGTGAAGCTTTATAAGCTCCATTATATGAAGGATAATCATGTTGTGTAGTATCTTGTGTAACAAAAAAACCTAAATTAGTCAAATTTTCTGCTAGTTTCTTTCCAACAGCAACTACATTATATTGATTGTCTTCGGTTCGATAATAATCAGAATGTTTTTGATTATCTAACGTATAACTTTCAGATGTATGAGTATGATAAATTAGTACACTACATGGCCTTGATACAGTAATTTCTAGAGGCTTTTCCAATTCTTCTAAATCAATTTGCTGTTCTAAGTAACTATTAATATAAACCGAACCTACTTTATATTGCCCATTTGAAAGTTTTTGTGCATATAGTCCAGGTGTGCTGAAAACGTGATTTTCTTCTTCATGTTCCACATTTTGTATCTGTTCTCTTTCCTCTGCATCATCATCTATATCAATGTTATTTAAGATACTTAATTCAGACTTTAGCAAGTCTTTAGGATTATTTTTAGAATCATTATTATTCTTATGGCGAACCAATAATGTATCATCTAATATTTTTTTCTCTATATTATCAAAATTTTGATTTACTAAAACGCAAATTAAAAGTGCAACAATCGAAAAGCAAAGACACAATAATATTAACCTAATAAGAATTTCTTGTATTGACCAAACTTTAATTTTTATCAAAATAAATCACCTAAATAAATTATATTAGGTGATTTATTATCTTAGAACATTATTGCAAATTAGTAATATCATCTGTGAATTTTGTCATTATTTCTTTTGCTTTATCTTTTAACATAGCAAGTTCAAGTTTGGCATCAATTAATTTTTCTTTTTCCTGTTCTAGTAATACGTCTAAGTCTTGACGTTCTTCTACGGCTTTATTTTTAGCATCTTCAATAATTTGTTTAGCTTGCTCCTCTGCTTTAAATAAAACGTCTGAAATATTTTGTTTTTCCATTTCCATTTTTTTCTTATCATTTAAAAATTGATTTAAACGTTCATTTAATTTTGCATTTTCATTTTTCATAGATTGCAATTCATGATTTTGTTTTGATAGTTCTTCCTCGTAACCTTTTTTCATATCAGCAATATAATTCTCTACTTCTTTTTTGCTTAATCCAAATAATTTTTTAGAAATATTATTTTCTTCCATATCATTTCCCCCTCTTATTTCATTTATTTAATTCATTTCTTTAAGTGCTTTTTGAATGCCTTTCATAATAGCTTCTGCAGCTAATTCTTGGAATTCATCTGTTTTTATTCTAGCTAATTCTTCATCATTAGAAACAAAAGCTACTTCACACAAAATAGATGGCATTGGAACTTCTGTTAAAACTCTTTTTGAAGTATCATCCTCTCCAACTACAATATAACCTCTATTAACTGTTTCCAAATTAGATACAAGTTCATTTAATACAAGCTCAGCAAATCTTTTATTTGTAATACCATAATCAGAAGTATCTCTTGGACAATACATAACTAAAGTACCAGTATAATTTTTATTTTCTACTGAGTTATGATGAATTGAAACATATAAATCTGCTTCTGGATAATCTTCTGTTGCAAGCGTTACACGGTCATCAACTGTTAATGTAACGTCCTTTTCTCTTGTTGTATAAACAATATATCCCTCATCTTCCAACATATCTTTCAATTTTAATAAAACAGCAAGATTATATACCTTTTCTTTGTCATCGCCATTATGTGCACCGCCATCAGTGCCACCATGTCCTGCATCTAATAAAATCACTTTTGAATTCTTAGTATCTAGTTTGTTTAGAGTAAGAATAACATTATCTCCATCTTGCTTTGCGGTGTATTTCATATTACCAGTATCAGTAATAGTAATTTTCGTTTTTGTAATAGCTATTTTCTTAACAAAATCATCATTAACTTCTATTGTTCCTGAACCAGTTTCAAATTTTGAACTAGGATATTTTATAGTATATTTATGAGATGTTTTGCTTTGAGTATTTGTCAAGTTAGAAAGTAATACATTAGATAGTATAATTTCAGAATATCCTTCTTGACCTCTATATTCTACATTTTGATAAGACGGTTGTTCTACTTTTACTTGTAATTCTGATGTTTTCTTTGAAAGCTCAAAAGTTGCATTATCAACAATCGTAATAATAATTCGAGCCGTACCATTTTCATTACTAATCGACTCTATTTGCTTGATCGCCTTATTTTTCAAAGAAATAATATTAGGTCCATCTAATTGTAAATCAGCATTCTTAAAATCTAAAACTAAACGTCTTGGATTATCTAATTCAGTTAATTCATATTCAAATTTACTATTTAATATAATTCTTGCTTTTTCAGAAGCAGTGCTATATTTAACAGAAGTAATATGTGATGTAATATCTACTTTTTCTTCTACTTCAGGTTCATCGTCTTCTTGAGGTTCTACATCAGATGGCGGATTATTATTTTCATCTAAATTAGGAGTATCATCAGGTGGCGTATTATTATTTTCATTTTCATCTAAGTTAGGATTATCTTCTGGTACTATAGGCGTTGATGGCTCTATTATTGTATCGCCTGCTTTAAATGCAATATATAATTTTGTGCCATCTTCATTTTCTAAAACCGAATAATCTGTATCCTCTTGTAAATCTAATACAATTCTATTTACATTATTTTCTTGTATTCCAAAACGAATTTGAGAAAGTATTTTATTACTAGAAAAAACAATTGGCTCTCGATTAATTGCAAATTTACTTTGATTAATATCCAAAATAATGCGATGAGGATTATCGATTGGAAAACAGTTATAAGTAGTCTTGTGGTCTAATTCCACTACAACACAATCCACATCATCTTTTTTATCTAACATTACTGAATTAATATTAGCAAGCTCGTCAATTGGTGATTCAGGGTTAGTAACTGTAACCGTAGTAGTTGTTCCATCCCATTCAACATTTAAGTCACCATTTTCTGAGATAAAACGAACTGGGACCATTGTCTTAGCATTGATTAATTTTGCAGGAACATCTAGTGTTACCTCTTTTCCATTAACCATCGCAGTTGTTTGATTAATCCATAATTGTATTTGCTTCGTCCCTAAAGTAACTGAAACCTTTCGCTCCTCACTCGACCATTCAACAGTACCACCAAGTTTTTCAAATACTTCACGAACTGGCACTAATGTCCTATTTTCAAAAATAATCGGCGGCATTAATCCTTCTTCAACAACAAATTTTTCACCATCTAATATCAAATTAACATTTGGTCCTTCATATATATGAGATTCACCATCATATTCCAAATTCATATCACTTGCAAAAGTAGTGGAAAATGAAAGTGCTATCAAAATTAACATAAAAATTACTTTTTTCATCTATACACCTTCTCCTTTGTAATCGTCTATATCATATCATAAAGTGATTACATTCGACAAGTATTTCACAAAAAATTTTCAATTCAAAAAGGAGCAGCCTCTTTTCAAATTTGAAAAAAGACTGCTCTTCTCGTAAGTCTAATTATCAGCATGGTCACCTCTAGTATTAATAATTTTCATATAACGATCTTTCTTGGCGCATTGAATGACTGCCAGACCATTCTTAAACCGCGTGGCCTGACTAACCCAACGACTCAAAAGAAGACCGCCATCTGCTCTCAAATAATTCCAAACACCACCTCTATTAAAGAATGCAGGTCGTCTAACACGAGCTAGACCATATTCATCAAAAGGTTCTGTGTAGTCAAGTCCCTTGGTGCCAAAAATGAGCGTTCCATTTGACTTCAAGTAATTCCAATTGCCTTTTTCACGACGTCTGACAAGGGCTATCCCTTTGTCATTGAATGGTTCTAGGTGGTAAATCCCCTTTCTATCAAGAAGTGTTCCGTCTGTCCGCTTGTAAGTCCATCTGCCATTCCGAAGTTGAATTTTTTGCAAGCTAGTTTCCATTGTTCTTTCCTCCTATTCAAATTCTTGCCCAGGATTTCTGTGTTCCAATTGCGGGCTCAGTATATCATAGAATTTAAATAAAATCAAGTTCAAAGCAAAAAAAGAGACCATCTATAATGGCCTCTCCTTGTATTATTCTTCAACTGCTCCAGCTGCTGGTTCTTCAGCATTTGCATAAGCTTCTAATATAGCTTTTTGAATCATATCTCTTGTTTCAGAGTTGATTGGATGTGCTATATCTTTGAATTCTCCCTTAGGAGTTCTTCTGCTTGGCATAGCAATGAATGTTTCATCTGCACTCTCAATAACTTTGATATCATGTACTACAAAAGCATCATCAAATGTTACTGAAGCAACTGCTTTCATTCTGTTTTCAGAATTTACTTTTCTTAATCTTACGTCTGTAATTTGCATTTATAATGCACCGCCTTTCATATATGTGCGTTAATATAAATAGACAATACTACTTATACTAACTATTTATATAATACGACACTTTCTTTCAAAATCCTGCCAAATATTATATATTTTTAAAAATTTTTTAAGATTTTATTTTCTTATCTCACACTTTTTTCAAATTTTTCATATACTATTGTAAAAGTTTGCCTTTTTAGGGTATAATAATATTTGGTGTATTGTTGTAAAAGGAGGTAATTTTATGTTACTTAAAAATATAGACAAGAACAAACCAATACATATGGTAGGTATTGGGGGTGTAAGCATGAGTGGTATTGCTGAAATTTTATTAAATATGGGATATATTGTTCAAGGATCAAATATAACATTATCTGATGTAACAAATCGATTAGAAGCAAATGGTATAAAAGTATTTGAGGGACATAATGCAGAAAATGTAGTGAATAGTTGCTTGGTAGTTTATAGTGCAGCAATTAAGCAAGATAATCCTGAACTTATAAAAGCTCGTGAATTAAATATTCCTACTGTTGAAAGAGCTACTTTTTTGGGAGAACTAACAAAATTATATTCTGAAACAATTGCAATTTCCGGTACTCATGGTAAAACAACCACTACCTCTATGATTTCTCTTATTTTTATGGAAGCACGGAAAAGAACCTACTATTCAAGTAGGTGCAGATTTAAAACAATTAGGTGGGACTAATTATCGTGTTGGCACATCACCTTATTTCATCGTGGAAGCTTGCGAATATGTAGAAAGCTTTTTGAAATTCTCACCTAAAACATCTGTTATATTAAATATTGAAGAAGATCATTTAGATTATTATAAAGATTTAAATCATATTAAATCATCTTTTCATAAATTTGCAGAATTGGTGCCAGCAGATGGTTTAGTAGTTTATAATTGTGATGATAAAAATTGTAATGATGTTATGAAAGATATTTTATCTCCCAAAATTACTTTTGGTATGGAAAATCCAGAAGCTACTTGGAAAGCTGTTAATATTACTTTAAAAGAAAATGGTCATTATTCTTTCGAGGCTACAAATGGAGAAATATCGATTCCAATTACATTGAAAGTATTTGGTAAACATCATATCTATAATGCTTTAGCTTCTGTAGCTGTATCAATTGCTTATGGTATTAAGCCAGAAACTATTAAATCTGCATTGTCGCAATTTACTGGTGCAAATCGAAGATTCGAGTATGTAGGTTATTATAAAGATGCAACAATATATGATGATTATGCTCATCACCCAACAGAAATAATGGCTACAATACAAGCTGCCAATAGTTTACCTCATAATAAATTGTGGATAATATTTCAACCACATACCTATAGTAGAACAATAGCATTATTTGATGAATTTGCTCATGCATTCACTGACGTAGACAATGTAATTATTGCTGATATTTATGCCGCACGCGAAAATGATACTGGTGAAGTTTCTGCTAAAAAATTATCAGATGCAATTCAAGAAGTATCTGGAAATTCTTCTTATGTAGGTGATTTTGAAAATATCGTTGATTATTTAAAAACACACATTAGTAAAAACGATTTAATACTTACCGTTGGTGCTGGTGATGTATATAAAATTGGAAAAATGCTAACAAAATAATGCAACCCCGCAAGTCAAAAGGCTTGCGGGGTTACTATATATAAATGAGGATTTACTAAAATCTATTTTAATATTTTGCTTTTCGTTGTGCATCTAATTTTTCTAACATTTCAACATCATCCAAAGCTTTTCCGGTACCCACTGCTACGCATGATACAGATTCTTCTGCAATCATAACAGGAATTCCTGTTCTTTCTTGAATCAATTTATCAAAACCATTTACTAAACAACCTCCACCTGTCATATAAATGCCTCTTTCACTAATATCTGCTGACAATTCTGGAGGCGTTCTTTCTAACACTCCTAAAACTGCTTCTACAACTTGATTAGAAGTTTCTTTTAAAGCTTCTAAAATATCGTTTGAATTTACAGTTAAATTAACTGGTAAGCCTGACGTTAAATCGCGTCCTCTTACATCCATTTCTAACTGTTGCATTCTTGGATATACACATCCTATATTAATTTTTAAATCTTCTGCTGTCCTTTCGCCTATCATTACATTATATTTTTTACGAATATATTTAGCAATTGCTTCATCAAACTTATCGCCTGCTACTTTAATTGAAGAACTAACAACTGCACCACCTAAAGAAATAACTGCAATATCTGTTGTTCCTCCTCCCATATCAACTACCATGCTACCACAAGCTTTTGAAATATCAATTCCAGCTCCAATTGCAGCTGCAATTGGTTCTTCAATTAAATAAACTTTTCTAGCGCCTGCTTGCATTGCAGCATCTATTACTGCTTTCTTTTCTACTTCTGTTACACCTGATGGAATGCATACCATAATGGTTGGTGAAAAAATAAATTTACCACAAACTTTTTTAATAAAATATTTAAGCATTTTTTCAGTAACAGAATAATCAGAAATAACACCATCTTTTAATGGTCTAATTGCTACAATATTACCAGGTGTTCTTCCTAACATTCTTCTTGCTTCTTCTCCAACGGTAAGTGCTTCACCTGTATTTCTATCTATTGCTACAACTGATGGTTCTCTTAGTACAATTCCTTTTCCTTTTACATAAACAAGAACTGTCGCTGTTCCCAAATCTATTCCAATGGCCTGTCCAAAGCCGAACATCAGCATCATCCCTTTCTTTTTGTTACAATGATATTACATATATTACATTTCGATTACAATTATATTACAAACCATTTTAAATATCAAACATTTTTTCAAAATATTTTCAAAATTTTGAAAACAAAATTTTACTTTCTTTTTCCAATCAAAATTGAAAAAAAGCTACTAGTAAAAATTACTAGTAGTCATCCGATTATCCGCCGACACGGTATAAACCGTTCGGTAATCTCACAACAGCATGGCTGAACAGCAGAAGCTTGAGAGTTCCATAAATCTCTTCTTTTTCTGTCCCATCCAACCGATAGTTGTTTTCTCGAGCGCGCTTGCAAACATTCTCGTAGATGTCGCCAGGTGTAAAAACATCCCCCTCCTCCAATCCGCAAAAGTAGCTGATGATGTAAATTCTCAATTCCCCCGCTGGAATGGTTGGCTTCTTGCTCATACGCTCCCCCTTCTTTTCATCATATTTTTTACTTGGCAATCATATCATGTTCAACCTAAAATGTCAACTTGTTTTCCTAATTTCATGGAATAAATCAAAGATTCCTTGACTTTCATACCTGTAATCTTTTCTAATGCTCTTTTATAATAGTCTAATTGTACACGATATTTTTTTACTAACTCTTCACTTGATTGAACAGAATCTGTTTTAAAATCAACTAAAACAATTTTTCCGTCTTCTATAAAATATAAATCGATGATTCCTTGCAACATAATCTCCTCTTCTATATTCTTTTCAAAATGATAAATTTCATTCGCAGAAACATTAAGATTAAATGAAGTTTCTCGATACACTTGTTTACTATTCTTAATTCTTTTAAATAATTCTGTATTTTTATATACTTCAAATTGTTTTAAAATCAATTGTTTTGTGCTAGGTAATAAATCTTGTATCCATTCTTCAATTTGTGGATTTTGATAATCTAAATTTTGTAAAATAAAATGAACTCTCGTTCCATAGCTTGCACCTGTTTCTATTTTGTCATCCATAAAACTTGGTTTTTCAATTAAAGACAAGTCTTCTAAATTGCTTTCTTCTTCTTGCCTTTGCATACGTTTAATTTCAGAAATACTAATCTTAGTTGGTAGTTTTGTCGCCTCCATGTATGGATATTGCCAAGATAAAATTTTATCAATATCACTAAAATCAATATTTTCAGTTAACTTATTAATATATTTAAAAATTTCATCTCGTTGTTCAACTTGTTGATAAGAAAGTTTTCTTACATCTTCGGCAGTCCATGTTTTAACATTCCATGACATATTTTTTCCAATAACAACTTTACCTATCCAATCTAAAAAGTTTTTAGCATTTGCAATAGAATTTGATGTAATCTTTTTACTCATTTCATTATATGCCTTTTCTGTATCATTCGCAAGAGCTGTAACAATTAGTTTCTCTCTTGCTCTTGTCATTGCAACATACAATATACGCATTTCTTCTGAAAGAGCTTCACGCTTTGCTTTTTGTATAATAGCTAATTTAGGTATAGTTGAATATGTAATTCGCTTTTCATATTTAACAATATCTGCACCAAAACCTAATTCTTGATGCAAAATAATTTTATCTTGAAAATCTCTTTCATTAAATTTTCTACTAGTGCCAGATAAAAATACAATTGGAAATTCTAATCCTTTACTTTTATGTATGCTCATTATCCTTACAACATTTTCATTTTCACCAATTAATTTGCCACTCTCTAAATCACCACTACTAGCACGAATATTATCTATATAATTTAGAAAATTAAATAAACCTCTATATGTTGTGCTTTCAAAAGTTTTTGCTCGTTCTAATAATAATTTTAAATTAGTTATTTTTTTCTTACCATCAGGCAACAATGAAACATAATAATAATAACCTGTTTCACGATATAACAACCAAAGTAAATCATGAATTGTTAAGTAACTTGCTTTATCACGCCACTCATTTATCTTATCTAAAAAGTTTTTAAGCTTTTTAGAAAGTTTTTCATTACTTTCTATTTTAGCATCTGATGATACAAATTTTAATGCAGCTTCATAAAAAGAACAGCTTCTATCAATTAAGCGAATAGATGTTAACTCATCAACATTAAAATTTCCAATTTGAGAACGCATTACAGCAATTAAAGGAATGTCTTGCATTGGGTTATCTAAAATCTTTAACAATGCAGTAATGATTTGTACTTCTGTATTTTCAAAGTATCCCATTTGATTGTCTGAATATACAGGAATATTTTTTTCTAATAACTCTTGCACAAATATATCAGCATAACCAGTAGTAGCACGCATTAAAATAACAATATCTCTATATTCTATTTTTCGCATACATTTTAAATCTTTATCATATATTTGCTCTTTTTCCATTAATTCTGCTATTCTGTTAGCAATAACTCTTGCCTCTATTTGTGGTCTTTCTTCAATTGTATCATCATCAATTTCATTTGTATTTTTTTCGATTAAATGAAGTTCTGCAGGTGCACCTTTTTCAGGATAATAACTTGCACCAAATTTAAGGAATTCATCTTCTGTATAATCAATTTCACCTAATTCTTCTGACATAATCTCTTTAAAAATATCATTAGTTGCATTAATTATATTTTCATTACTTCTAAAATTTTTAAACAATAATATTTTTTTCCCATACTCAGAATCTTCACCATAAGACTTATATTTTTTCAAAAACAAATCAGGTCTTGCTTGTCGGAAACGATAAATACTTTGTTTAACATCACCTACCATAAAAACTTTATTTTTAGAAATTGATTTAATAAGTTCCTCTTGTATCAAATTACTATCTTGATACTCATCAATTAAAATTTCATCAAATTGATTACGATATCTTTCTCTGATTTCTTCTTTACTAGTTAAAAGTTTTAATGCAATATGTTCTATATCATTAAAGTCTAAAATGTTTTTCTCTCTTTTTTTACTTGTAAATTTTTCATCAAATTGTAAAACCAGATTAGAAATAGATGTTAAAATTTTATAAAGTCTTTTCATATCCACAGAAATTTCTGCAGATGAAAAAATAAAAACATTATTTTTCCAATACTCTATAATTCTTTTTTTCATTTTTTCGCGTGTTTCCTGCACAGATTTTTTTAATTCTTCATCTATCTCTTTACAAGGCTTTAATCTTTCAAATTCTAAATTCATAATTTGTGAAACACATTCATCCCATGAATTATTATTTTTATACAAAGCTTGCAATTTAAAAATATCATCTTGTATGGAAAGTAAATAATTAGGATAGTCAGACAATTCATCTTCTAATAACTTTAATTCTTCTATTTGATTTAAAACTTCTTCTTTAAAATTTTCTACTAATATTTTTCCCCAAATCGTTTCTGCAAAGTCGGTTACATTATCCAAATTATATAACTCACATTTTTCTTTTAACCATTCTTTAGGTGAAGGCGTGCTTTGAATAAAGTTATGAATATTCAAAATAATTTCTTTAATGGCATTATCTTCACGATTGCCAGTATATGTATTAATTAATTCTTCAAATTCTTGATTACCACTTTCGTAATTTTCTTCCATTAATTCATCTAGTGCCTCTAATTTTAATAATTCACATTCAGTTTGATCTCCAACACGAAAGTTAGGGTCCAAATCAACCTCGAAGAAATTATCGCGAATTACTTTTAAGCAAAAAGAATGCATTGTACAAATATTAGCTTTACCTAATAGCGTAATTTGTTTTTGCATACTAGGATCTTTTTCTAATTCATCATATAGGCGTTTTGCAATTCTTTCACGCATTTCACTAGCTGCTGCATTTGTAAAAGTAACAACTAATAACCTATCTATATCAATTTTATCTTTAAGCATTTTTTGCACAATTCTTTCAACTAATACTGCAGTTTTACCACTTCCAGCACCAGCAGCAACAAGTAAATTACAATTATTTGTTTCAATTGCTAATTTCTGTTCATTTGTCCACTCCATAATATTCCTCACTATTCATTATTCATTTTTCACTATTAACCCTTTTTAGTACTTCTTCATCGCTAAGTTCTTCTAATATACGAAAATGATTTCCTAATTTCCTATCGAATTGACAAACCAATTTATAATCGCAATAATCGCAAGCAGTAGATTTCTTCTTTTTTATTGGTTCATTTTTTACATTACCACTTATAATTTCTTCTCCAATTTCTTTTAAAACATTTTTAATATGTTGTTGTAAATCATTAAACTGTTCAACAGTAACAACAGGCATTTTAGTATAATCTCCGTCTTTCTTAACCGCAAGTTGTATTACTTTTGATTCTTTAACCATATCTTGATCCATTGCTTTAATTAATCTAGCATTAGCTAATACTAAACCTTTCATTCTTAATTTTTTTATAATTTCTTCTTCGATTTTTTCTACTGGCATATCACAGTTTGATTTTATCATAGGATCATCTAATTCTAAATATAGCACACCTCCAGGAATTTTATCCTCCATTGGAATAGCATCTAAATATGTTAGTAACTGAAGTTGAACGCCATAATAAACATCTGACAATTCAATTTGTTTTGAGGAAGATTTGTAATCTATAATACGAATAAAATCTCCTTCATCTGTTTTAGCAATATCTAGTCTATCTATTTTTCCATTCAACACCATTTGTGTGCCATCTGAAAGTTTAATTATAATAGGTGGATACGTTTTATCTTCTCCAAATTCTATTTCATTTCCAACAACATTGAACTCTCCACTTTTTATTTGCATTGTGATAATCCATATCATTCGTTTTACTAATCGTTTTAATTTCATACTTAATTGTTTTAAACGACTAGAACTATTTAATAAATTATGTTTAAAACCTTGCAAAACTTCATCTACAATTTTATCAACTAATGTATCGCACTCTTCTTTAGTTAGTTCTCTCCATGATTTATTATTTTCTAAAATAAAACTAGAAAATTTATCAATAACTTCATGCAAAAATGAACCAATATCTGGTGTTTCTAATCTATAAATTTCACGGTCCTTTGCATATAATCCATATCGTAAATAATATGCAAAAGGACAAGAAACAAATTTTTCTAATTTTGATACACTTGCTTTAAGTTGTTCACCATATAATTTTTTCACTAAATTTTTATTCAAACTTTCAATTGTATTTCTATAATCTAATGCCATGCATACACTATGTAATCTTTCATAATCATTTTTACTATACCATGCATATACTTTTTTCCAATAATCCTCTACTTCTTCACCATCTGCAACACTTCTTATCTTTTCTAATAAATGAGGTAAAGATCCATTTTTGCTTGTAACAGGAAGTCTTTCTTCTACTACATTACTTTTCTCTTCTAAATTTGGAAAAATATTTTTAATATGTTGAATTAGAAAAGAAGGTCTAAGAGCCTTTCCTTCAATTGTTGCAGTTGGATATGATAAAAATAAATTTTCGCTAGGAACAGAAAACGCTTTGTATATATTAAAGTTTTCTTCTAACAAAGCTTTTTTAGTATCCTTTGCAATTTCTATTCCATTTTCTAACAATTGATTTCTTTCTGCATCATTAATAAATCCTTCATCAGAAAATATTTTAGGAAATATACCATCATTTAATCCAATTACAAATAATACTTTTATATGATTACTTCTTGTTCTTTCGATATCTCCAATTATAATTTCATCTTTGCTAGCTGGAATTATTCCCATTTTATGATTAGAAATTCCAATTTTCAATGTGCTAGAAAAACGTTCGAATGAAATAGTTTCATCTCCTATTGCTTCTACCATTTCATCTAAGATATTTATTACAATATTCCAAACTTGTGCATATTCACTTGCTAATTCTAATTCGTTTTCTTCTTTTAACTTTTCTATTTTATCTTGTAATAATTCATACACATGAACATCAACTAAATACTGATATAGAGAAACTGCAATCTCTTTTACCGTTTTTTGTCTGCTAAGAGTTTGCTTAAATTTGATAATTGGTTTTACTACTTCTTCACGAATAATATTTAACTTTTCTAAATTGTAATCAGGCATTTCCCATGCCTTTAGCCAATCATTACCACGAATTCCCCACTTCAAAACATAATTTTCTAATAAATCAATATCTTGTTTATCATAAATATTTGTAAGTCCTGTTTTTAAATAACTAAACATACTTTCATAAGAAAACTGATGAACACAAATATCAAATAAAGATAAAATCATACTAATAAGTGGTTGAGAATAAAGCTCTCTCTTATCATCTAAAAAATATGGAATATCATATAATGAAAATATTGTTTGAAACAAGTTCTTATAACTTGCTATATCTCTTGTTAAGATTGCAATATTTTTATATCGATATTTTTTTTCTCTCACATACTCATTAATAATGCATGCTATGTTTTCTATTTCTGTATATGCATTTTTATTTAATGTTAAAGAAATATCATTTACATTTTCAGAATATCTTTTGCATGGGAATCTCAAAAAATTCTGTTCTAGATGTAATAATTCTTTGCTCTTAAAGCGTTGATTTTCACGCATATATACAACTTCATCTATTTTTGCAAACTTTTTTAATTTTTCTACCGTTTTTTGATTAGGAGAAAAAAGTTCTTCTTCATCATAAATTATAGATATAGTAACTTCGCATTTTGATTCTAAACTTTTAATAATTTCTAATTCTTGTGGAGTAAAACCATCAAAACTATCAATCCAAATCTTTGCTCCGTCTAATGATGTATGTCCCTTTATTAGTTCTGCTAATGAAGTTAACTCATCATTACTATCCAAATATTGCTTTTTCTCATATTCTTTATATATAAGACAAATATCCGATAATTTACGTTGCAAATATGGATTATTAATATTAATATTCTCTAATATTTCAGGTGTAATATGATAACGCTTAAATTCTTCAATTTGCTTTACAACAGTATCAATTAATCCAATATTCTTAGATACATTTCTCAATAATTGTAAATCATTTTCATGTTTAAGCATTATAGAATAAATAAGCATCGCTTTTCCTGCATTTCCAATATTATTTTCTTTTAATCCTTTTTCTGAAAAAATATGAAAAGCTAATCGCTGAAATGAAAAAACTTGTGATTTCATAATACCGCTTTTGCCTATTGTTTGAACTAATTCACGCTCCGCCTCAAAAGAAAATTGTTCAGGCACAATATAAATTAGAGGCTTAGTATAAGCCCCTTCTTCTTCCCATTTTTTTACTTCTTCCATTGCATATTTTGTTTTCCCGCTACCACTACGACCTAAAATTAATCTCATATTTCTACCTCTTTATTAAAGTTATTTTCCAACAGATTCATCATCTATCAAACTTAACTGTCCATCATCTTCTTGCAATCTAGGTAATTCAGGCATATCTTGTAAAGTAGGATATCCAAAAAGCCTTAAAAATTCGTCTGTAGTTCTATATGTCATAGGACGACCAGGTGCATCTAGTTTTCCAGCCTCCTCAATTAGATTATATTCTAACAATTTATTCATTGCACTATCAGAGGATACGCCTCTAATCCTTTCCATTTCAGCTCTTGTAATTTTAGGATTATACGCAACAATTGCTAATACCTCTAATGCGGCTTGCGACAAATTTGGTTTCGGGCGATTATCTAGTAAAGTACATATATAAGGATAAAACTTTTCAAGTGTTGCTAATTGATATCCATGATTAATTTCAATTAATTGAATTCCACTATTACGCTCTTGCAAAATTTTCTTAAGTTCTATAGCAGCTTCTTGAACTTGTTCAATGCTTACATCTAATATTTCGCTCAACACTTTTTCTTCAATTGGTTTTCCACTGGCAAAAAGCATTGCTTCAAGTGCTTGTATCAATTCTTCTTTCTCCATTTCTTATCTCATTCCTTTCAATTCGGTTCTAATTATATTAAAAGTTTGTTAAAACTTCAAGATTTTTATTAATATAAATAGATGGTTTTTGATTACTCTTTAAATAAATTTGACCAATTTTTGTACTATTTCTAAGCAGTTGTATTTTTCCCATTAAAGCCCAGTCCTCTTCTAAAACACTTCTTGCAATTAGATTATCTTTTTTAAAATCTAATAAAGACACATCATAATCTACTGAAAAAGCTTCTTTATTTTCAAATACATTTTCATCTACTGATTCAATAATTTTAGAAGCTACTAAATTATCAAACTCCCAAATTTCTCGATAATTAGAAACTTCTGCTGCATTACCTAGCATAAATATAAGAACACAAATACAAATTACGCCAGCATCAGCAATATTTCGGTTTGGCAAATGTGATAAAAGTACTTCATAAATACTTGCTACCATTAATCCTAATCCTAAATAAGAAATATAAAAGTTTCTTACATCAACAAACGAATCTTGTAAAATCAGAAATGGTGCAAAAGGAACAACAAATAGCAAAAGACCTAGCCAAAAGCTTTTACCATACATATTTTTAGGGTGTTCTTTTTCTTTCATTACGAAAAATGCCAAAAAGGATATTATCGATAATACAAATAATAAAATTAATAAATGTTCTTTTGCAAATTCAATTCCATTTATTAAAATTTTTCCCTGTAATACTGTAAATTTTTTAATGATAGAACCAATTGTAGCAAATATATGAGCCCCTATGTTTTGAAAAGTAATATTCCCCCTATCTTGCATCGTATTATTTAGCATTGAAGATATATAGTAAATACCAATTACAATGGTAGAAAATATAGGAACTGCTATAAAACTAGGCTTTTTCTCTTTGTAAATTATATACAAGAAAAATACGAAATTAAATACAATTGTTTGTTCGTAGTATCCCACCGATAAAAGATTTAATAAAATAATTGCTATAACCAAAAGAAAGTCTTGTGGTTTCCTTTTCTTTTCTAAATAAAAAATAAATAGTCGAATTGATAATATACAGAAAAATAAACTTACTACAAGTCTAGATGATGCTGAAATCCAATAAGTTGCCTGCACTAAGAATGGAGATAGTGTAAATATAATAGTTCCTAAAAAACCAAAAGACAGATGTAATTTTTCCATAATTTGCTGAAACATAACGGCAGTTGAAAAATGCAAAATAATCATAAGTAACAATAAAAGGTACATATGATTCCAGAAAAAAGAAAATACATATGCGTCTGTAAAAAATGCAAGCGGTCTTACATTATACGATTGATAATGCATTATAACATTTTCATATATATTATCATTTCTTAAATAATAAATTCCATATTGATTATTATCGTCCATAGTTGGATAATATTTAAATCCACTAAAACTATATCTACATATCATACAAAAAAGTATCATTACAAATATAAGTATTTTATTTTTATTCATCTTTTGTCCTCCCTTTTCTACGATATTATCATAATATCAAATATTTTCATAGTATTTTTTTAGGTTTCAAAGTATTTTTCTTGTTTCTTGACTAATTAGCCCAATGTGAGTATAATATTGAGATATAAGGAGGTATAAAAATGGCTTTATGTAGCGTTTGCAAAAAAAATACAGCTGTTGTTTTTGTCAATAAAATTGTAGATGGTAAGCCTAATATAGAAGGGCTTTGTTTAGCTTGTGCCAAAAAAAGAGGCATTAATCCACTTGCATCTATGATGAAACAATATGGTGCTTCTGATGAAGATATAGAAAATATGAATGAACAATTTGATGAAATTATTAGTTCTGTTGGAGAAATGGATATGGATCCAAGTATTGAACCTGATCCAAGTGATCCTATGAGTTCTATTTCCACAATGTTTAATAATCTTCTATCAGGTTTAGGAACTACATCTGGGCAACCTCAAACAGAAAAGGTAGAGGTTAATGAAGAAAAAGGCAAAAATAAAAAAGAAAAGAAGAGAAAATTTTTAGATGCTTATGGTACAAATTTAACTCAAAAGGCTCGCGAAGGCAAAATCGATTGCTTAGTAGGTCGCGATGTTGAAATTGAAAGAATGGTACAGATTTTAAATCGCAGAAGTAAGAATAATCCTGTACTTATTGGTGAACCAGGTGTAGGTAAAACTGCTATTGCACAAGGATTAGCATTAAAAATAGTTAACGAAGATGTACCAGCAAAACTTTTTAACAAAGAAATCTATTTAATTGATATGACTGCTATGATAGCTGGTACACAATTTAGAGGTCAATTTGAGGCTCGTATGAAATCATTAATTAATGAATGTAAACAATGTGGAAATATTATCTTAGTAATTGATGAAATTCATAATATAGTTGGCGGTGGCGATGCCGAGCATGCTATGAATGCTGCAAATATTTTAAAACCTGCTCTTTCTAATGGAGAGATACAAGTTATTGGTACAACAACTTTAAAAGAATATAGAAAATATATTGAAAAAGATTCTGCTTTAGAAAGAAGATTTCAACCAATTATTGTTGAAGAACCAACTATTGACCAAACAATAGAAATTTTAAAAGGTATAAAAAATTACTATGAAGAATATCATCATGTTACAGTATCAGATGCCTTAATTCGTCAAATTGTAATTATGTCTGAAAAATATATTCATGACAGATTTTTACCAGATAAGGCAATCGATATTTTAGATGAAGCATGTTCTAAGGTAAATTTAGCAAATAAAGTTTTAACTCAACTAGAAATTATGAAGAAAGATTTAGCAGAAATTCAAGAAGAAAAAGAAGCTTTAGAAACGATAGATAATACTAATACTGAACCTGATTATGAAAAAATTGCTAACTTAAAATCAAAAGAAAATGCTTTAGTAAACCAAATTGCAGATTTATCACAGGGAAATATTAAATTAGATTTAACTATAGAAGATGTTGCAAAAGTTATTGAAACTTGGACTAAAATACCAGCTTCTAAAATTTCAGAAACAGAAGCAGAAAAACTTTTAAATTTGGAGGCAAACTTGCACAAAAGATTAATTGGACAAGACAATGCAGTTACTGCTGTCGCAAATGCCATTCGCAGAAATCGTGCAGGACTAAAAAACAAAAAGCGTCCGCCATCTTTTATATTTGTTGGACCAACAGGTGTTGGAAAAACAGAATTAGCAAAAGCACTTGCTTTTGAATTGTTTGGAACAGAAGAAGCAATTATTCGTGTAGATATGTCTGAATATATGGAAAGTCATTCAGTTTCAAAGCTTATAGGCTCTCCTCCAGGATATGTTGGTTACGATGATGCAGGACAACTTACTGAAAAAGTAAGACGTAATCCTTATTCCCTAATTTTATTTGATGAAATTGAAAAAGCACATCATGACGTATTTAATTTACTTTTACAAGTTTTAGATGACGGTAGACTTACAGATTCACAAGGTAGAGTTATTAACTTTGATAATACTATTATAATTATGACTTCTAATGCAGGTTCTAATTTAAATCATAATGGAATTGGATTTGGTCGTGAAGATTCTGCACTTGCAGATGCTCGTATGAATACGGCTCTTAAAGAAACTTTCCGCCCAGAGTTTTTAAATCGTGTAGATGAAATTGTTTTATTCCACGAATTGAAAAAAGATGAATTATTACAAATAGTAGATTTAATGTTACAAGAAATTATAACAGAACTTGCAGAAAGAAATATTCACATTAGCTTCTCGCCAGAAGTAAAAGAATATATTCTAGAAAAAGGTTATGAAGTAAAATACGGTGCTAGACCTTTACGTCGAGCTATTCAAAAATATATTGAAAACGAACTAGCAGAATGTTTATTAAAAAATGAAATTATACCAAATGAAAATGTTATTATGGTATTAAATAATGATAAGTTAGTTTGTAAAGTATAGTAAATAATTAATAAGAAAGCTGAAAATCTTTGATTTTTCAGCTTTCTTGTTTAAGAATTAAAATCTTCAATAAAACTAGATAATTCTTTTTCTCCATATATTTTAATTCCATTAGCAATTGCAAGTTGATCCTCTTCTCTAAGTGTTGCTACTTCAATATCTGTCTTTTCTTTTAATTCAACAATTTCATCTGTTAATTCATTATAAACCGCTAAGTACCCGTCTTTTTCTTTAATAACAAAATGAGAAGAACAATTAGCATCAATTTCTCGATAGATTGATATATCCTTTGCATCAAATGATTTTACTTCCCATTTATTATACTTTTCTCTAAATTCTTTTTCTGTCATATTAATCAATTCTTTTGGTACATCAATAATATCAACAGTTGTATGTTCACATTTTGTAAAATATTTTTCTACTGTCAATTTAGCATAAGGAGAAATTTTAATCTCTGGCTCAGCAGTTACTTCCATAGTGGAATATTTTTCATTTTGTTCTGCTTGTACTTGTTTTATAACAATATCCTGTATTTGTTGTGTTAACTCTTGAGTATTTGGCACAGAATTTTGAACTCTTCCTAAAGAAAAATAAACACCTATTGATAATCCAACCGCAAAAACAGCAACACATAAAAATGCACCTAATATTTTGGACAATGCTTTCATCTCCTTTAACTACTTTGATTTAAAGATATCTTTCTCATTATTTGGATAATTTATACATTATTTTAAAAATGTTTTTATTTTTATTTTACCTTTTTTATTCATTTCTATATAAATTTCACCATTTAAGTCCGTTCGATATATTAAAACATTTTTATCTTTTAATCTTTTTATTACGTCTTCATTCGGATGTCCAAAATGGTTATCTTTCCCTACTCCTATTAAAGCAATTTGCGGAGAAACTTTCTGTATAAATTCATCTGAAGATGATGTTTTTGAACCATGATGCCCAACTTTCAAAATATTTGCTGAAATTTTTGAAGATAATTTTTCTTCTAGTTCTTTTTCTGCATCACCTGTCAATAATATAGAACTATTCCCGTAAGACATTTTAATAACTAGTGATGTATTATTTAAATTAGCTTTATCTTCTTCTGCAAATAATATTTCAAAAACAATTCCATCAACTTTTATTTTATCTCCACTTTGAACAAAATAAATTGATGTACCATTAGCCTTAGCAAGATTTATAAGTTTCTGATAAATTTCTATCTCTTCATTTTGTTTTCCGATAAATATCTTCCTAACTTTCATTTTTTCAAGAACAGTAAAAATTCCTTCCACATGGTCTTCATGCATATGAGATAAAAACGCATAATCTACAACTATCTTTCCCCTATCTAACAAATAAGGAACTAAAATATTTTCTCCAACATCGTAATTGCTATTTTCGCTTCCTCCACTATCTACTAATATTGTCCTTCGTTTTGTAGTTTCTATAAATATACAATCTCCCTGCCCTACATCTACCACATTAATTTTTATTGACGAGGTAGGTAAAAATCGTATTATAATTAGTATGCTAATCATTACAATGCAACAATTTCTTATATTCTTTTTCTTCCAAAAAGCTACTATGCAATAATATAACAATATCTCTAAAATAGTAGGTGTAGGAAGTAGTATCGTAGAAAATGGAATATTTGAAAAGATTCTTGCTGTTTCTATCATAAAAGTAATTAAAGAATATAAAATATATGAAAGCAACTTTGCAATTGGAAAACAAATGAATTTAAGAACATACAAAGCAATACCCATTATAGTTACCATACCAGTAATTGGCACAACGATTAAATTAACTATTACTGATACAAATGAAAAAGTATTAAAATAATAAAGTGTAATTGGTGTTACAATAATTTGTGCAGATAACGTTACTGATAAAGTATCAATGATAATTAAAATAAGTTTTTTTATTACTTCGCTATTAATATTTAGAAACTTTTTTTGCATCCATTTCGATAATTTGTCGCTGAACAAAACAATACCTAATGTTCCACCAAAAGAAAGAATAAATCCAACATCATATACAATAAAAGGATTATAAATTAAAATTAGCATTGCAGAAAAACTTATACTAGCATATGTATTTGCCTTTTGCGAAAAAAGCTCGGCTAATATTAATATAATAGCCATTATAGTCGCACGCACAACAGATGCACATGAACCTGACAAAATCATAAATAATATTATAAATATAATTGTTAAAACATGGGAAACATTTCGACCAAATAATTTTTCAAATAAGAACTTACATAGAATTAAAACATATGCTACATTGGCACCTGAAACTGCAAGCAAATGTGATATACCAGATTTTCTAAAATCTTCTTCTATTTCATCTGATAAATAAGAAGTATCACCAATAATCATTCCCTCTAATATTCCAACCTGTTTCTTAGGAAGAAATTGCAAAAAAGATTTTTCGATGCTATTTTTCAGTCGATAAATTAATTCACCTTTCGGCAAATCAATAATATTTAATGAAGTCATATAAATCGAACCATATATATTTTGAGAATTTAAATATCTTCGATAATTAAAACCTCCTCTATTTCTGTTTATATCTGCTTCTGAAAAATTACCTACTAAATCAATCTTGGTGCCATATTCCAATTTTCGTTGAGTTTTATCTACATATAATAAAAATTTATCACCGCTGATTATTTTTTATTATATAAGATATAACTTTTTCTTTCTCTTCTGCATCAGAAATAATTTTAGCTTGCATTGTAATTTCTCCGTTAGAATATTTAGTATCATATTTCTCTTTTCGAACATTCGTATTTACAATTCCTACAATAAATAAAATTATGGCAAGCAAAATAATTTTCTTATCTTTCTTTAAAAAAATAATGCATAATATTAAGCAAAAAGGGACTATACAAAATTTGTATAGCCCCCCTATAATACCTAATATATATGCTAATGAAATTAGCATAATTGGTAACATATATAACCTCCAAAGAGAATTTATTTAAGCGTTATGTACTGACTAGAAACCCAACCTTCTAATGTTTGCCATTGTACTTTATACCATGATTTATCATCGCTTACTTCTAATATTTTAACTTCTGTTCCTTCAGTTAATCTGTCTTTAATAGTTGCTGTTGTACTAGCTGAAGCCCTCACATTCAAGCTAGTTACATTTACAACTCCAGTTCTTCCTAATGCAGTTCCTACAGTTACATCGCCAGAATCTTCTGGAAGAGTTATATTTTCTGTTCTTACCCAACCTGAAGCAGAAGATGCACTTTTTATTCTAGACCAGCCATTTGGAAACGCTTGCGTTGTAACAACTGTATGTTTTGTAATTGTATCTAATACTTCTGAATTTTCATCTGGATTTAAATATACATTTGCAACACTAATATTAATTGTTGCATTTTCTACAATCTTACTAATTGGACCTCCAATATTACTTTTAAATTCTTCATCACCTATTTGATAAGTTTCTTCTTTAGGTGGTTCAACAATTGTATCATCTGGATTGTTAGGATTATCATCTTGATTATTTTGTTTATCATCATCTTCATAGAATGTAGGATCTCCATCTTCACTCCAAATATTATTAAGTGTTATTACGCATACAACAATAGGGACAACAATAATTAAGAAAAGAAAAAACTTTTTCATATCAATTCACTCCTTATCACATATAATCTTTTAATTTTTTACTACGACTTGGATGTCTTAATTTTCTTAATGCTTTTGCTTCAATTTGTCTAATACGCTCTCTTGTAACTTGGAACTCTTTTCCAACTTCCTCTAATGTTCTTGCTTTTCCATCTTCTAAACCAAAACGTAATCTTAAAACTTTGGCTTCTCTTGGAGTTAATGTTTGAATAATCTCCTCTAATTGTTCTCTTAATAAAGTATAAGCTGCCAATTCTGAAGGAGATGGAGAATCATCATCTTCAATAAAATCTCCTAAATGACTGTCTTCTTCTTCGCCAATTGGTGTTTCAAGAGAAACTGGTTCTTGTGCAACTTTTTTAATTTCCTTTACCCTTTCTACAGGCATTTCCATTTCTGCTGCAATTTCTTCTATAGTAGGTTCTCTACCAAGTTGTTGCAATAAATGTCTTGAAGTACGAATTAATTTATTAATTGTTTCAACCATATGAACTGGAATACGTATTGTTCTCGCCTGATCTGCAATAGCACGTGTAATAGCTTGTCTTATCCACCATGTAGCATAAGTAGAAAACTTATATCCTTTTCGATAATCAAACTTTTCTACTGCTTTAATTAATCCTAAGTTACCTTCTTGAATTAAATCTAAAAATAGCATACCACGTCCAACATATTTTTTAGCAATACTAACAACAAGTCTTAAGTTTGCTTCCGAAAGTTTTTTCTTTGCATTTTCATCACCATCTACCATTTTCTTAGCATACTCTAATTCTTGCTCTGCTGTCAATAATGGAATTTTTCCAATCTCTTTTAAATATAATCTTACAGGATCATCAATATTTACGCTGTCTGGTACTTCCAATGCATCCATATCGTCAAGCTTTATTTCTTCTTCAATTTCTTCTAAATCTTCAAAATCAGGCTCTTCGATTTCATCGGCATCTTCAATAATATCAATATTTGCATTTTCTAGTCCCTCATACACCTTTTCAATTTGTTCTGGTTCTAGTTGCATTTTATCTAGAAATTCTACCATCTCTTTAAAAGTGATAGCACCCTTTTTTCCCGCCTTCGCTATGATTTGCTTAATAATCTCATTTAGGTCTTTTACTTCTTCACTCATTATTATCACTCCATCCATTTAAAACTACTGCTTTTTTCTTACAAGCTCTATCATTAAGTTATTTAATTCCTCTTCATATTTTTTTCTTTCTTCACCATCAGATGATTGGATTTTTTCCATTAATTCTCTTTTTTTATCTTCCAATCTTGTTGATAAAATATTTTTCAAGATTTCATCTAAAATTTTTTCTGCATCTCCTACAATATTATCCTTCATTAAAATAGCTGATAGTTGATTTAATTCTTCATCAGTTGTACAAATACTCATGATATCTATATTGTTAATATTTCCGTTTTCATATGCATCATACAATTTTTGTATTAAATTTTTATTCACTTCCAACTTTATATCATTAAAAGAAATCTTTTCTTTTATTTTTTGGTAAATATTCTCATTCTTCTCACAAAGTAAATAAATAAGCATTTCTTCCATTGCAAAATCTTTATTATATGTAAAATTAACATCTTTACGCTCTGAAATATCAGTTGCTTGCTGCCAATCTGCTAATTTAGCTTTTCCCTTGAAATTAATTTTTTCAATTTCAGATAATATTGCTTCTTTTCCTACTCCTAATTCTTTAGATAATCTTTCTACATAAATATCACGTTCTATATTATTTTCAATTTTAGAAAGTTCAATTGCCATTTTATTCAAAAAGCGAATTTTTTCTGTAACATCATTTAAATTATAATTTTTCATTAATGTTTTCATTTTAAAATCAATAGCAGAAATACTGTTATCAACTAATTTTTCAAAACGCTCAGGACCATATTTTAAAACATATTCATCAGGATCCTTTGCTCCCTCCATTTGCAAAACTTTAGCTGTAACTCCCAACGCTTGAAGCACCTCTATACCTCGCTCTATAGCTTTTTGGCCAGCCTCATCTGAATCATAAGATAGTACAACTTCGTCAGCATATTGTCTAAGTAATCTTCCTTGTGCCTCTGTCAACGCAGTACCAAGTGATGCAACAATATTAGTAACACCAGCTCTATGAGGAGAAATTACATCCATATATCCTTCAACTACAACAATACGCTTCATTTTTGAACTATTTTTTTTAGCTACATTTAAACCATAAAGATGTTTACCTTTTGTATAAATTAGATTTTCAGGTGAATTAACATACTTTGGAATATGCATTTCTTTTATTTTTTCTTGACTTTCCAAAGTTCTGCCGCCAAATGCAACTACACGACCTCGCACATCAAAAATAGGAAACATAAACCTATCACGGAATTTATCATATAAAGTACCTCGTTCATTTTTTCCTATTAATCCTGTAGCAATCATATCATCTTCTTTAAACCCTTTTTCTTTTAAGTGCTTCGATAAACCATTATCTGATAGAGCAAAACCTAATCCAAATTTAATAACTGCTTCTTTATCTAAGTGTCTTTTTTGTATATATTGTTTTGCTGCATCAGATTTTTCAATATTATGATAAAAAAATCTACCAGCTTCACTATTGATTTCATACATTTGCTTTTTGTGATAATCTCTTATCTTTAATTCTGCACTATCTTGTTCAAATTGGTTAAGAACAGGTAATTGTATCCTAGCACGGTCCGCCAAAAACTCTATAGCATCTTTAAAACTTATATTTTCAATACGCATAATAAAACGAATTACGTTTCCACCTTCGCCACAACCAAAGCAATGATATATTTGTTTATCCGCAGTTACAGCAAAAGATGGCGTTTTTTCGCGATGAAAAGGGCATTGTCCAAAATAAGTATTTCCTTTACGCCTTAAGGTAACATATGAAGAAACTACATCAACAATATTATTTGCTGCCCTCACTTCTTCTATTACTTCCTCTGAATAAAAAGCCATTATACCACCTTACAAAAATTGAACATAAACAATATTAGATAGTTTTATATACAAAAATATAAAACTAATCTACATTATATAAATTCGACGCTTTTTTATAAAATCCTGCCTAGTTTACCATAAATTTTTACAATTCTAAACCTTTTGACCACAATTTTTCTATTTTTTGCTTTATTCCATAATTCTTTTCAAGAACTAGATTTACGTCCTCTTCTAAAATATCATTAGCTGCTTTTTGCGCTATTTTTAATATCTTCATATCTGTAAAAAGATTAGCAACCTTAAATTCTGGTATGCCATGTTGCTTTGTACCAAAGAATTCACCAGGTCCACGCAACTCTAAATCTTTCTCAGAAATAACAAAGCCATCGTTAGTTTTTTGCATAATTTCCATACGCTCTCTTACTATTTTGGAATTTGTTTCATATTTTAAAATACAATAAGATTTATGTTCTCCCCTACCCACACGTCCGCGTAATTGGTGAAGCTGAGAAAGTCCAAAACGCTCTGCATTTTCAATGACCATAATAGTAGCATTCGGAACATCTACTCCAACCTCAACTACAGTAGTAGAAATCAAAATATCTATTTCATGATTTTTAAAATTAGTCATAACCTCATCTTTTTCTTTTGGTTTCATTTTTCCATGCAAAATAGCTACTTTTAAATCAGAAAATACTTTTTGATAATATGTATAACGTTCTATAACTGATTTTAAATCCATATTTTCAGAGTCTTCTACTAATGGGCAAACAATATATGCTTGTCTTCCTTCATTAATTTGTTTTCTTATAAATATATTAATACGAGCTTCCATATCTTTTCCAACCGCATACGTATCAATTTTCTGCCTACCTGGTGGCAACTCATCTATAATAGAAATATCTAAATCTCCATACAAAATAATTGCAAGAGTACGTGGAATTGGCGTTGCAGTCATAACTAAAGTATCAACCGCCTCACCTTTTGCAGATAATATTCCTCTCTGTCTTACGCCAAAACGATGTTGTTCATCTGTTACAACAAGCCCTAAATTGGCAAAAATTACATTATCCTCCAATAAAGCATGCGTACCAATCGCAATATCTATACGATGTTCTCTTAAATCTTCTAATAATAATTCTTTTTGTTTCTTTGTTAATTCACTTGTG